>CAZNSB010000557.1:0-3650 GCA_964575155.1 uncultured Planctomycetaceae bacterium
TGGACGACGGGAACGTCACCGGCCCCGAACGATTCCACGCTCACGTGGGCGTGGTCATGCTGGTGCACGTGGGCCTGGCCACGCTGCTGGCGGCATGCCCTCGACGGGAAGGGACCTTGGGCCAGACGCGCCTGAGCCCCATCGCCGAGGCCCTGCACGCCAAGATCAACAACTGAGGCCGCACGTCCTGACCACCGGCAAGAAGACGCCGATCAGTCCCCGCGCAGAAACGGCTCGAATCGGCTCCACCTCGCTTCTGCCGCCCCCCGAGTCTCATCCCGCGCGCTCCCCACCGCCGCCACGGCTGTCCCACGCCCGCCCAGCCTCATCCCGACAAGTCACATCGCAACCGGCTTGGCGGCGGGAAGTGCTCGGGCAGTTCGGCGGCCGCGGCGACGAACCGGATGCGGGCTGCGGCGGCCGGGTAGGACTCCCCCACCAGCGCCACCAGCGGGCGCCAGTACCGCCCGACGCAGACGATGGGCCTGCCCGGCTCGTGGCCCTTGGCGGCCAGCTCCCAGACCCCGGCCAGCTCCAGGAGTGTCCCCGTCCCGCCCGCCAGCACCACGTGGCCGGCGGTGCCCAGCTCGATCAGCGTCGCGAGCCTTTCGTACAGGTCGGCGGTCTCGATGACCCTGTGGAGGAAGTCGTTCGGCCGGTCGCGCCAGAGGCGGCAAGTGACGCCGATGACATGGGCCCCGGCGGCGCTGGCCCCGCGGGCGACGGCCTCCATGGTCCCGCCGTACCCGCCGTTGGCCACGCCGTAGCCCAGCGAGCCGAGGACCCGCCCGACGGCCTCGGCCGCTTCGTATTCGCCCGAGCCGGCGGCCGCGGCCCCGGAGCCGAAGACCGAAATGACGGGGGGGTCATTCATTGAGGGCGGGGGCAGGCTTTTTTCCCAGCAGCATCGCCCGCAGTTGGGGCGGGGGCCTCAGCCGCAGGCGGCCCTCGAACCGCAGCGAGGCCCTGGCGGCCTCGGCCCGGGCGGCGGCCCGCAGGGCGGCCTCGGGCTCAAGCTGCACCGGAACCACCAGCCGGGCCGTCTTGCCCGCCGGCACCGGCGCCAGCGCCACCCGGTCCACCCGAAGCAAGGCCTCCTCGCCGCTCTTCAGCGTGCCTCGCAGGCGGACGAGCGGCAGATCGAACCCGTTGGGGTTGACCACGTCGAAGACCAGCTCCACCACCGCCCCGCCGGGTGTGGGCAGGCGGAGGTCTCGGAAGTGCCAGGCGGGCCTTCGCAGCGCCGGGAACTCGCCGGCGTGGCGAAAGCGGACGGTGGTCTTGACGCCGAGGTAATCGAACGCGGCCCGGGCGGTCATCGTGTACGGGACGGGGCGGGCTTCGCGGGCCAGCGGGGCGAACCGGTCGTATTGGACCGTCACCGGCGCCCGGACGACGGCGGTCTGCCCGCCCGAGAGGCCCGTCACCGGGCGGGGCAGCGACCCGCGGGCGAACTCCTCCGCCCCCGCCGACAGGGCGTAGTCAAAGCCCGACAGGCTGATCTGGTGAGGGTTGGGATTGCTGACGGCGAAGTCGAAGAGGATCTCCAGCTTCTCGAAGCCCATCTCGGCCACCCGGACGTCGTGCAGCTCGACGGCGGGCTTTTCGATGCACCCGGCCAAGGGCAAAAGGGCAGCGGCACAAGCGGCAACGACTCCCGCGAGCCCACGCCTGGTCGCCGGGCGGCCGGCGCCTCGTCTGTCCCCTGCGTTCATGGGCCCAATCCCCTACTGCCCGCCCCGGCGGGTATAGGTGAGCAGGCCGCCGGCGGCGAGGACCTTCCGTTGGCGGGCGCTGAGGCCCACGCGGCAAGCAAACTGGAAGCCCCGGGTGACGTCGGTGACGGCGAGCTCGTCGGCGGAGGCGACCGCGGCGCGGACGCCGGCGATGCGAAGCGCATCGCCCGCCTGGACGCGGTCGTAGTCGGCGGCGTCGGCGAACGTCAGCGGCAGGATGGCGAAGTTGACCAGGTTGGCCTGGTGGATCCGCTCGATGGCCTTGGCGATGACCGCGCGCACGCCCAGGTACATCGGGCACAGGGCGGCGTGCTCGCGCGAGGAGCCCTGCCCGTAGGAATCGCCGGCGACGATGACGCCGGCCCGCCCGGCGGCCGCGGCGGCCAGCGCCCGCTCGGCGAACGTCGGCCCGCCCTCGCGGTTGAACGCCCTGAAGACGTGCCTGGCGTACTCGGGCACGTTCGAACGCAGCTTCATCAGCGCGCCCGCCGGCATGATGTGGTCGGTGGTGACCTTGTCGGCAACCTTGATGAGCACCTCGCCGAGGATCTCCTCGCCCGGCGGCTCGCCGGCCGGAGGCTTCACGATCGTCGCCGGACGAATCACCTCCACCTTCTCGGCCTCGGCCTCCGGCGGCGGGGCGATGATCATCCCGTCGTCGACGGGAAAGGCCTCGACCTCCGCCAGCCGGGGGTAGTCCACCCCCGCACGCCGCGGGTCCACGATCTCGCCCGCGATCGCGGCGGCCACGGCCGTCTCCGGGGAAACCAGGTACACCCGGTCGTCAGGGGTTCCGGATCGGCCGGTGAAGTTGCGGTTGAAGGTCCGCAGCGAGACCCGCCCCTGCCCGGGCGAGAAGCCCTGCCCGATGCAGGGCCCGCAGGCGCACTCGAGGATCCGCGCCCCGGCGGCGACCAGGTCGCCCAGGGCCCCCGCTTCCGCCAGCGCCTGAAGCACCTGCCGGCTGCCGGGGGCGATGCCCAGCTCCACGCCGGGGTGCACCAGACGGCCCTTCAGCACCGACGCGACCAGCGCCAGATCGTGCAGGCTGGAGTTGGTGCAGGAGCCGATGACGACCTGATCCACTCTTGTCCCGGCCAGGTCGGCCACCGGGGCGACGTGCTCCGGCGAGCCCGGCGTCGCCGCCAGGGGCTCGAGCTTCGACAGGTCGATGGACACGCGGGTGAAATGGACCTCCCGCGGTGCGCCCTCGGGGGCCTCGTCGTCGGCGACGGCCATCAGGTCCGCGCAGTGTTCGCCCAGCGGCTCGCCCGGGCGGACGTAGCGGGTGAGCGGGTCGTACTCGGCGCCGGCGTCGGCGCCCAGCGGGGTGAACTGATCTCCGCGCCCCTGGGCGGCCAGGAAGCGCCGCGTGACCTCGTCGGCGGGGAAGATGCTCGTCGTCACGCCCAGCTCGGCGCCCATGTTGGCGCAGGTCGCCCGGCCGGGGACGGAGAGGCTCGCCAGCCCGTCGCCGAAGTACTCCACGACCACGCCGACGTTGCCGCGGGTCGTCAGGATGCTCAGCAGGCGCAGGATCACGTCCTTCGGCGCGACCCACGGTTCCAGGCGGCCTTTCAGCTCCACGCCGAGGACCTTGGGGCAGGTCAGGTAAAAGGCCCCGCCGCCCATGGCCACGGCCACGTCCAACCCGCCGGCGCCGACGGCGAAGCTGCCCATCCCCCCGGCCGTGGGCGTGTGCGAGTCGCTGCCCAGCAGCGTCTTGCCCGGCGCGGCGAAGCGCTCGAGGTGGACCTGGTGGCAGATTCCATTTCCCGGCCGGCTGAAGTGCGCTCCGACCTTGGCGGCGACCGATTGGAGGTAGAGGTGGTCGTTGTGGCTCTCGGGACCGAACTGGACGAGGTTGTGATCCACGTAGCTGACGGACAGCTCGGTGCGGACGCGCGGCACGCC
>CAZNSB010000558.1:0-3646 GCA_964575155.1 uncultured Planctomycetaceae bacterium
CTATTGTTCGCCGAGGCCGCCGCGCAAGCCCCTGCGGGCGCGGCGGATGGCCTCGTCGTGGATCTCGTGGACCTGGTGGGGATTGGCGATGGTGTTCCAGCTCACGGCGGCCTGGGCGTCGGGATCGGCCAGGCAGTAGATGCTGCCGAGCCCCAGCAGCCGCTCCGGCAGGGCCGGGGCGAGCACGGCCGTCCGCACCCTGGAAAGGGGCGCCGCCGTCACGTTCACGTTGAGCAGGCCCCGGACGCAGACCACCCGCAGGTTGGTCAGGACGTACGTCCTGCCAAGCCACTGCCAGCATCCCAGCGCCAGCCTTCCCACCGCCGCGACCGCGGCGAAGGAGAAGATCACCTGTTCGGGGGTTGCGGGTTGATAGCGGTTGACGCCGTAAGCGGCCGCGGCCACGACGGCGGCGGCGGCGAGCACCGGCAGGGAGGCGACGAGGGCGAACCAGTTGCTGGGCTTGATGGCCAGGATGACGATCTCCCCGTCCGCCAGCAGATTGGCGGGTACCAGATGTGCGGCGACTTCCGCCCGCTGAGAGGTTGGCTCGGCCGAGGGCGTCATGGCGGCTCTTTCCAGTGCTGCTTCAGGGCCACGATGTCGGGCAGGTTGCGGAAACGCCCGTCGAAGTCCAGCCCGTAGCCTACCACAAACACGTTGGGGATGTCGAAGCCGACGTAGTCGGCCTCGCCCCCCGCCGAACCCGCCCGCGGACGCTGCTTCCGCAGAAGCACGCAGATTCGGCAGCTCGACGGGCCGTGCGACGACACCTCGTCCCGAACGGCCGCCAGCGTCGCGCCGGAATCGAGGATGTCGTCCACGATCAGCACGTCCCGCCCGCGGAGGCTCTCGGTGATGCGGTGGGAGAACTCGATCTGCGCCGGCGTGGTTGCCCGGCCGGGGTAGCTGCGCACGCCGACGGTCAGCACGCGGACCGGCATCGGCAGCCGGCGAAGCAGATCGGCCAGGAAGAAGATCGCCCCCTCCAGCACGCCGAGGACGGTCAGCTCGGCGGGACCGGCGGCCTGGGTGATCTCCTCGGCCAGTTCGGCGACGCGGCGGCGTATGCTGGCGGCGGGGACGATGACCGCGGCGATCTCAGGGCACGGCGAGGAGGTGGCCGCTTCCATGGCACGGCTATGCTACCGGCAGGAGAGGGCGCTTTCAACGCGAGATCCGGCCGGCGGGAGGCCTGTGCGCGGGCGCTGCTCCGGCCGATCGGGCGGGCGGGGTTCTGGCCGCTGGCCGGTAAGGCTTTTCCTGTAGACAAATTCCTTGCCCTGCGATACTCCCGGGCGGCGGGGGGGTTGGATGTTACAGCCTTAGCACAGTCCGGGTTGCGGGACGAGAAGGACTTGAGAGCGACACCCTGGCCCTGCTGACCCGCTTTCGTGGTTGGCACTCGCCAGCGCCTTTGGCTTGCTCACCCCGGCCGAGTGCTCGCGGTGATGAGAAGCCTGGGAGAAAAGGCAAGGCAATGGTCATCTCACCTCGCGTGACTTCGCCGAACCACAGCGATTTCAGCAGTCTCTCGGCGCTGCTGGGGAGCCCGCGCTTCGCGGGCAAGACCGGCGAGGAGTTGGCCGTAGCCATCTGGGAATTCATCGTGGACGAGAGGGAGGGGGTGTATCACTTCTGGCCGGCGCTGGAGCGGGCCACCGGCCGGACGGTCTGGGACCCGTTGAAGATCCTGAACTGTTTCGGCTGTGCCATCTGCGGGCAGAACGCCAACCTCTTGGCGGTGCTCTGGAAGGCCGCCGGGTTCAAGTCGAGGATCTGCGGCATCAAGGGCCACGTCGTCCCCGAGGTCTTCTACGAGGGCGCGTGGCACCTGCTGGACGGGGACCTGAAGGCCTATCACCGCAAGCATCCACCCGCCCACGGTGAGATCGCCAGCGTCGCCGATTGCGCCGCCGATCCGACGCTCGTCAGCGGGCAGCAGAATCCCTCCCGGCCGTTCTACCTGCCGGACCGCAGCCCCGAGAAAATGGCCGCCCTCTACGACGTCGACCCGGGCGGCGGCCCGCCCTTCGACGACCGGGCCCACACCATGGACTTCATCCTGCGCCCCGGCGAGCGGCTGGAGCGGCACTGCCTTCACGACGACAAGTGGATCTGGTTTGCGAATTACACACAGAGCAAGGACCGGTACGGTCGGGAGTGGCAAGAGAACGGCCCGTGGGAGCGCCACGGGCCTCACCGCACCTTCGGCAACGGCGAGTGGATCTATGAGCCCGACCTCACCGACCGCTGCCGGGACTTCGAGGCGGGCGTGCTGGAGGCCCACGGGGTGCGGACCACCGACCGGGGGCTGGCGCCGGTGGCGGCGGGGCGGCAATGGGCCGACTTCGAGTTCAACTCCCCGTGGGTCTTCACCGGCACGCCGGCCCGCGCCGGCAACCAGACGCCCCGCGACGGATGCCTCCTGGAGGCCGTCGTTTCCCTGGCCAGCGCCAGCTCCACCGCTCGAATCCGGATGGCGGTGGACCCGGACCTGCCGTGGTTCACCGTCTGGGAATCCAGGCGGAGGGGCCGGCACAAGATCGAGCTGGACCTGACGGAGCGCGTCGTCAATTCGTATCGGTACCTGCTCCGGTTTGAGTTCGACGCCGCCCGAAAGAACTCCTGCCGGCTGGAGGCCCTGCGGGTGGTCTCGTCGTTCATGCTGGCCCCGCCCTCGCTGGGGAGGCTCATCGAGGGCGGCAACCCGATGACCGTCCGGTTCGGCGACGCCCACGGCGAGCGGACCCGCCGGTGGGTGATCCAGACCCACTTCGGCCATGAGGCCGAGCTGCTCGCCAAGACCCACCGACTGGAGAACCTCCGCTTCGACCCGGACAGCGAGGACCGGATCGCCCCGGCCGATCCGGAGAGGGACTACGAGGTCGTCTTCAAGATCGAGGCCCCGTCGGGGGGCCGGCTGCGGCGGGTCTACGCCTTCGGCTCGTTCCGGTGCAAGGCCCCGGACGACGCCGCGAAGGAAAAGGTCGCCGCGTACGTCTCGGAGTCGCAGACCGGCCCGTGGCGGAAGCTCTTCGTCTCGGAGGTCCTGGCGGATCGCAACCGTTGGCATTTCAGCGCCGCCGGGGAGGCGGCGCTCGGCCGGTCGGTCCGGTCGGCGTTCGTCAAGTTCGTCGGCAAGGTCGGCATGAACAGCGCAAAGGTCCGGGTCCACTGGGTGGACCCGCGAGTCAAAGCCGTCCGCACGCCGGTGGTGATCCGACACCTCTGGGAAGAGGCCAGCGGGTGCTGCAAGATGCATACCCATCGCGTCAAGCCCTCCCGAAAGCCCCAACCCTACCAGATCATCTGCGGCCGCGGGCCGAAGCTCCTCTCCCTGCTCATGGCAGTGGACAGTGTCCGTGCCTGAGGTGGGGGATGTGTGCGACATCTTTTCCTGGCAGGAAAAGATGTCGCACACAGAGCGGGAGAAAGTAGTGAGTAGAAAGTAGAAGAAGGGCCCAAGGCATACCGGGGCGAACGATCATGGGCTATCAGCGAGACTTCTCCCGCGGTCTACTTTCAACTTTCTACTCTCTGCAAGCCGCAACAGCATGTCAACCAGCCAGCTATGTCTTGCCAGAAAAACTGGTCGTAGTGCGCCAGGGAGAGCCTGGGCAAGGAGGTGCATCATGAGAAGCTA
>CAZNSB010000559.1:0-3645 GCA_964575155.1 uncultured Planctomycetaceae bacterium
TGAAGGCCTTCTCCAAGCGGAAGACGATGTCCAGCATGTCTATGGATTCGGCCCCCAGGTCGCCCATGATGCTCGCTTCCGGGGTGACCTCTTCCTCATCCACGGCCAGGGCTTCCACAAGGGCTTCCCTGACCTTCACGAAGACTTCTTCCTCTGTCATCGACATCCTGGCTGTTCTCCTGTTATCGTCGCCGGCGGCACCATCCGTTGTTCCGCGTCGCCCCGCACCGGCCTTACATATAGGCAACCCGCAAGGCAAAGTCAATCCCGCACCACATCGCGCGGGCTGGCGTCCCGGCCGGTACCCGAGCCCCGCCCGAGGCGGAAGCAGAGGCTACGGCGCTTCCGCCGCGGCCAGCGCCTCCGGTCCGCCGATCAGACGGAAACGCTGCTTCAACTGGGCGAGGATCCTTTCGTCGGCGCCGGCCGCCGGTGGAAAGACGTCGGCCACGTTGAAGCATCGCAACTCGAACCGCCCCTGCACCGCCTGGGAACCGTCGCCGAGGACGCCCGTGCCCTTGCACTTGGCGACGTCGCCCTCGAGGCCCACCAGCTCGGCCTCCGTCCGCAGCGTCTGGCCCGGCGCGACGAAGTTCCCGTACCGCACGTTCCGCGCCAGGGCCAGCTCGATCAGGCTCTTGGACCAGTTCTGCTCGATCCGCACCAGCCAGGCCGCCGCCTGAACCAGCGATTCCAGCATGAGCACGCCCGGCAGCACCGGGAAGGCCGGAAAATGGTCGGCCAGGTACTCCTCCGCAAGCGAGAGGTTCTTGATGCCGACAATGCGTTTTCCCGGCTCGATCCGCTCGATCCTGTCCACGAGGTAGAATTTCATCGCAAGGGCCCAACGCCATGAAGTTGGGGCCTTTTAGCCAATTCCGCCGGGCGAAGCAAGCTATTTTTCGCGCCCGGAGCCCGGGGGGACGGGGGGAAAATCCTTGCCGACGGGGGGGCGTGTTCTCTAGAATAGCCGGCTCAACTGCCCGCTTGGACGGTGCCGGCCGGGTACGGAACCGCAGGTGGGACAAAGGTAAGCTCAAAGGGACGAGGAAAATGGAAGTCATTATCTGCCCGACGTATGAGGAAATGAGCGCCCGGTCCGCCCAGGAGGTGGCCAGGCTGCTGAACACCAAGCCCGACGCCGTGCTGGGCCTGGCCACCGGCTCGACGCCACTGGGGCTGTACAAGGAGCTGGTCCGGCTTCACAAGGAAGAGGGACTGGACTTTTCCCAGGTGACCACCTTCAACCTGGACGAGTACGTGGGGCTGCGGGACGACCACCCCCAAAGCTACCACTACTTCATGAAGGAAAACCTGCTCAAGCACATCAACGTCCCGCCGCAGAACGTCCATATCCCCTCGGGGACGACCCGCAACCACATCGCCTTCTGCGCCTGGTACGAAGACCGCATCAAGGAATGCGACGGGATCGACCTCCAGGTCCTGGGCGTCGGCGGCGACGGGCACATTGCCTTTAACGAGCCCGGATCCAGCCTGGGCTCCCGCACGCGGATCAAGACCCTGGCCGAGCAGACCATCGAGGACAATGCCCGCTTCTTCGGCGAAGATGAAGAAGTGCCCATCTACGCCATTACCATGGGCGTGGGCACTATCCTGGAGGCCCGCAAGCTGATGCTGCTGGCCAACGGCGAGAACAAGGCCGAGGCCGTCGCCAACGCCATCGAGGGCCCGGTCACCAGCATGATCACCGCCAGCGCCCTGCAACTGCACCCCGACAGCGTGATCTACCTGGATGAAGGCGCCGCCGGCAAGTTGAAGATGCGCGACTACTACCTGTGGATCCAGGACAACAAGCCCGGCGCGCCCAAGGTCGAGATGTGAGCGCCGCGAAGGGCGACAGGCTTCCGCAGGGTCTCGAGCCCAAGCCGAGGAGAGAATCTGATGCGACTGGTGCTTTTTGACGGCCCGCCCGATGTCCGGGCCCGCTTCGACCCGCTGGCGCTGTCCCGCCCGATCTGGGAGCTGCGCTGCGGCATGACCACGCTGGGCGAGAAGCTCATCGCCAAGGTCGGCGCCGACGCCGTCGCCGGCTGGGTGCCCGACTACATGGCCGCCGCATACGCCGAGACGAGCGATATGCCCGTCAACGATCCGGCCCAGCTCACCGGCGACGACCTGCTGGCGGTCAGCAGCCGGGCCAAGGCGGCCGATTTCGACGTCCCCGCCGCCGGGGCCAGCGAGCTGGGCGTCAACGAGGACGGTGAGCTGATCTACGCCCGCATCGCCGCTGGCGACATCGCCAAGGTCGCCGCCGCCGACGCGCCCCGGGACACCCCCTGCCACTTCGCCAACTTCCTCGCCAAGGCCCGGGCCGCCCTGCCGGCCACTCCCTGCTCGGTGCCGACGTACAACTACGTCTGGGACCTGATCCTGACCAACCCCGAGCAGATCGCCGCCGACTTCGCCGCCGCCGACCGCAGCGGCATCGAGGGCACCGTCGAGCAGCCCAACGCCATCCGCGGCAGCGACAAGGACGTGTACGTCGCGCCCGGGGCGGTGGTGCACCCCATGGCCGTCCTGGACGCCGAGCACGGCCCGATCTACCTTGACGAGGAGGTGCAGGTGCACCCCTTCACGCGGATCGAGGGTCCGTGCTACGTCGGGAGAAAGACCATCCTGCTGGGCACCAAGTGCCGAGAGGGCAACTCGATCGGGCCGGTCTGCCGAGTCGGCGGGGAGGTCGAGGAATCCATCATTCACGGCTACTCCAACAAGTACCACGACGGCTTCCTGGGGCACGCCTACGTGGGCGAGTGGGTCAATCTCGGGGCGATGACCACTAACAGCGACCTAAAGAACGACTACTCGAACGTGTCGGTGATCATGGACGGCAGGAACCCGATCAAGACGGGCTCGCCCAAGGTCGGCTCGATGATCGGCGACCACACCAAGACGTCCTTCGGGGTGCTGTTCAACACCGGCGCGTACGTCGGAGCGATGTGCCTGATCATGGCCACGGGCAAGCCGCTGAGCAAGTTCATCCCCTCCTTCTCGTGGCTGCTGGACGGCGTGGTCACCAAGGGGTTCGGCAAGAAGATGCTCTACAAGACCGCCGAAGCGGCCATGGGCCGGCGCAACAGGGAGTGGACGGAGGCACAAGAGGCCATGTGGGACACGATCTTCGAGATCACCGCCTCCGTCCGAAACGAAGCCATCCGCAAGGGCCGCAGGCAAATGGTGCGCGCCCGCGGTTGACAGGAGATTTCCTATATGGCAACCGTCGAAGAGCGCGTGAAAGCCGTGACCGGGCGAGTCCTGGCCATCGACCCCGACGAGATCGCCCTCGACCAGAGCTTCGGCGCCGATCTCGGCGCCGAGAGCATTCAGTCGGTCGAGCTGGTGGCGATGTTCGAGGAGGAATTCGGCATCGAAATGGACGAGGACGAGGCCCTGTCCGTCACGTCCGTCGGAGCCGCCGTCGAGTACATCACCAAGGTCTGCAAGGAGCAGGGCGTCGAGGCGTGAGGCCCCCCGCGCTGCGGCGCCCGATCGGCCCGCCGCGGCCGCGCGCTCCGCGCCGGCCGCACGGACCGCACCGACCAGTTAGGAGTCGTTGAACGTGCCCCGGAAGCCACACACGCTGCAGGATGTCCCCGAGCCAAACCTGGTCGAGGAGATCTTCGA
>CAZNSB010000560.1:0-3640 GCA_964575155.1 uncultured Planctomycetaceae bacterium
GCCGCATCAAGGCAATCCCGCCCAGGGCAAGGATCGCCAGGCAGGCGGGCTCGGGGACGGGCGCGCCGCCGCCGCCGCCGGTGACCTTCCAGCCGAAGTTGTTGGCGATGATGACCAGGTCCAGCACGTCCACCTTGCCGGAGAGGTCCAGGTCGGCCGTCGTCCAGTTCACGCCGGCGCCCTCCCGCTGGAAGTTGTTGGCCAGCTTGACGATGTCCAGCACGTCCACCTCGTCGCTCAGGTCGGCGTCGCCCTTGTGGGCGGTCCAGGTGAGGTCGGTGACGGTGACCTTGCCGTTCTCGTAATTGACGGTCCCGGACCAGTGGTTCTTGGCGTCGTCGACGGTGTTGATCAGGGCCGTGGAGAAGCCGTCCACGCCGGTGACCAGCCCGGTGAGGTTGTCGGAGCAGGTCATGACGGTCAGCGTGTCGCCAACGAGGTTGTCGGGGTTGAGGGTCTTGGAGGGCACCGGCAGGTTGACGGTCAGGGCGGCGTTGGGCAGGTAGCGGACGTTGGTGTTGACGTCCAACTGGTCGTAGTCGCCGCCGGTGCCGGCCACCGGGGCGCTGCCCCCGCCGTCGGAGGCCACGTCGATGATCACCTGGGCGCTGCCGCTGCCCACGGCGAAGTCGAGGTAGTAGCTGTTGACCGCCAGCGTCCCGGCGGTGGGGTTGGACCCGGGGTTCAGGCTGCCGCCGGCGAGGGTCAGGACGTAGTTCTGGTTCTTCGTGATCTGCCCGAAGCCGCTGATGTTGTAGTCGGTCAGGGTAGTGGCGGTGCGGTAGTAGTCCAGTGTGGCCCCGGCGGCGATGTGGATGTCGGCCCCGCCCAGCGGGGCGCCGGTGGCGTTGTTGATCCGCAGCGTGCCGGCGTCGATGCGGATCTTGTCGATGCTGTTGGCGGTGTTCTCCAGGTTGACGTAACCGGCCTGGGTGATGTCGCGCCAGTCATACGGCGTCCAGTCGTAGCCCCTGAACACGCGGAAGGTGCCGGCCGCGCCGATGACCAGGGTGCCCGCCGGGATGTTGACCTCGTTCCGGACGTACAGGGTGGTGCCGTCCTTGGCCGTCAGCAGGCCCTCGGTGGAGCCCCCGGCCAGGGTGATGTCGCCGCTGTCGGCCGTGGGGCCCCTGTTGTAGTCGCTGGTGATCCGCGTGTCGTCGCTGAGGACCATGTCCACCGTGCCGGCCGCGCCGATCTTCTTGTCGTAGTAGGGGAAGTAGAAGTTGACGTTCCCGCTGGCCACGACCGTTGCCGAGCTGACGGCGTCCCAGATCGCCAGCCCGGAGCCGCGCTGGAAGTCCCAGTTGGCGCCGCCGGAGACGCTGTCGAGCCGGGTGCCGACCCAGCCGCCGCTCTCGACGTGGATGTTGCCCCGGTTGATGACGCCCTTGGTCGCGTCCATGCCCGCGCCGCTCTTGATGTTGACGGTGGCGAAGTCGGCGGGGTCGTTGCTCTCGCCCAGGGCGTCCAGGCTGGTCGTCGCCCGGAAGCCCATGTACATCAGCCCGCTGTGGACGTTGAGCGTCTGGTTCTTGCTGAGGCCCCCGGCCGTGGGGAACTGGATGAGTCCTTCGCCGCGGCAGTCGATCGTCAGCGTTCCGCTGAGGGCCGGCGCGGCGTTGAGGATGAAGTTCCCGCCGCCTCGGAGGGTCACGGGGCCGGTGCCATCCACGGTGGCGCCCTTGAGGTACATGATGTTGGCACTGAAGCTGAGCCCGGCCCCGCCGGCGAACAGGTCGAACCCGCCGCCGGGCGTGGCCTCGTGGATGGTCGTGGTGGCGTTGAGGTTGCAGTTGCCGAACAGCGGCGCCAGGCCGCGGGCGGCCGTGCCCGTGCCCACGGTGTAGTCGGTGGCGGCGAAGTTGGTCAGCCCGCCCAAGTAGATGTACTGGCCGAGGGCGTCGGGGGCGATCTGGCTGACGGTCGGCAGGCCGTCGTAGGTGCCCGTGCCCTGCATGGTCTCGTAGAAGACCGCCCCGGCCTGGGCGTGGAAGTTGTTGTCGTAGTCCAGCTCCGTCAGGCCGCCCAGGACCCTGAAGCTGCCGCCCTTCTGGAGCGTGACGTTGGCGGCGGTCTCGGTCGAGTTCAGTTCCAGCAGCCCGCCGGCCTGGACGACGACCGGCAGGTTGGTGATGACGGCCGAGCCCGTCCCCCCGGCCGGCGACGTCTCCAGCCGCCCGCTGTCCAGGACGGTGATCGTGCCGCTGCCCATGACGCCGTCGTTCTTGACCTGCAGCACGTCGGCCCGGCAGTTCGTGATGTCCGTCCCGCCGGACCAACTGTTGTTGGGGTTGACGAAGATCTGGTCGCCGCCGTGGCCGCCGCCGAGGTTGCACGTCAGCTTGCCCGTGCCGCTGATCGTGCCGGTGAAGGTCAGGGCGCCGTAGCCGCTGTTGATCGTCCCGCCGTTGGGGCCCAGGATGATCCCGCCGGTGTGGGTCATGGCGGCGTACTTCTCGTAGAACTGCCCGCCGTCGAGGGTCAGGTCCCAGTCGGTGTCCGCCCCGTGGTCGCCGCCGAAGGTGCCGCCGGCGCCGATGTAGACGTAAGGCTGGGCGACGGTGCCCGAGGGGACCACGCCGCAGAAGAGGGTCCCGTTGGTGACGGTGAGCGTCCCGACGGCCCCGACGGCCAGGGGGTGGTACAGGTGCAAGGTGCCCCCGTTGACCTCGATGTCGCCGGTGTAGCCGCTGTTTTCGCCGTAGAAGCGGGCGGTATTCGCCTCGACGGTGATCTTGGCATTGCTGCTCTCGCTGGAGATGTTGCAGCGGAAGTCGTGGTTGGCCGTCCACGGGTGAATGATCATCCCGCCGTCCTTGACCAGGACCGGGTCCCGCAGTGTCCCGGCCTTGTCGGCGGTGCCGCCGCCGTCGAAGATGAAGAGGGTGTCGTTGGTGAAGTCGATGTCCGCCCCGGGGCTGGTGTAGTCGAAGTCCAGCCAGCCGTTTTCCGTAAAGACGCATGCCTGCGGGCCGGCGATGCCGGTCCAGGTCTCGGCGCCGCGGAAGACGAGCTTGGCGGAGCTGGCGCCCGGGTCGCCCACGGTGACCGTCCCCGTGCCGAGGGCCTGGTTGTTCCGGGGCTTCAGGCCGCCGTCGCGGACGTCCCAGATCCCGCTGAAGCCGCTGTTGTCACCCGTCAGGATCGTGGAATTATAGTGATCCCCGACCTCGCGGGCGATCGTGCAGTTGCTCGTCGTGCTGGAGACGGCCCCGCTGATGGTCCACGCCTGGTCCCGCCCGGTGTACATGGTCGTCACGCCGCCGGTGACGACCACGGGCCCGGCCCAGTTAACGGCCTGGTAGCGGCTCTTGTTCACGGCCCCGCCGCCGGTCAGGTACAGTGTCGTGGTGGCGGAGGTCGTAACCGTGCTATTGAAGTACAGCTCGCCGCTGCCCCCGACGGTGATCGACACCAGCTCCGGGTCGAGGTCGGCGGCCGCCGCCACGGTGACCTTGGCCGAGTCGATCAGGGCCGTGTCGTCCGAGGCGGGATAGTCGCCGATGCCCTCGCTCCACGTGTCCGTGGTGTCGGCGACCCAGTTGCCGTCGGTCCAGTCGTCGTAGCTCGCCGCCCGGACCTGCCCGGCCACCACCAGCGCGCACACCAACAATGCCAGAGTTGCAGTTTGCCTTGC
>CAZNSB010000561.1:0-3597 GCA_964575155.1 uncultured Planctomycetaceae bacterium
TTGAGGAAGATCAGGCCAAGGACGACGTGCTTGTACTCGGCCGCGTCCATGTTGTTCCGAAGCTTGTCCGCGGCTCGCCAGAGCGTCTCCTCGAAGCCCAGGACCGCCCCGTTGGGCTTCTTGTTCCCGGCCGGCTTCCTGGAACCAGCGGCTTTCTTTCGTCGGGCCATTCTCTCGATCCCTCGGGACTGGTCCCCGATGCAGCTACCCACGCACCGATCAGATGGATTCTGCCAGAGCAGGATTATGCCGCGCCATCGCGTGGTTGGCAACGAGTAGTTGCCAACCCCCGCCGCCGGCAGGCACGCGGGGGCGTCGCATGCCGTTGTCAAGGGCCGGCCGGCCGGCTACAATACGCGGTTGCCGTGGGGCCTGCGGAAGGCTCTCAAGGAAGCGAAGCTGACGGCAAAACGGCAACCATCCCATGGCGAGCATGGAGCGACCGGGAAGGAAAGCCAGGTGAGCAACGCGGCCAAGCTGCGGCGCGTTGCGGAGGCGATCCGGGAATGGATGAGACGGATTGAGGATGGGTCGGTGGCGGCGGCCAGGCGCGACCCTTTGGAGCGGGAGGTCTTGCGGGCAAAGGGCGAGGCGTCTACGGATCAGATTCGGGTCCGGGAGCAGGAAGCTCGGACAACAATTCAGGCGCACAAGGCGGCCGCCCGCGCGGCCTTCGAGGCCGTCAAGCGCAAGCTGTATCTATTGACGACGTGCGCGAATACATACGGCTGCAGGGCGCAGGAGCGGCTCGATTGGCTCAAAGGGGCTGTGCTTGATCGTGACCCTCCTGTAGCTTTCGCGCGGTACCGGGAATACAAGCCGGAGGGGATGATCGGGCCTGGCAGGAAGACGATGATGATGTCCGTCCTTGCCCGCGACATCGACACTTGGGCGGACGAGCTGGAGAAAGCCGAGCACGTTGCCCCGCCAGCCACTCACGAAGAGAATCAAGACAGAGACGGACAAACGCCTTCCGCCAGCCGGCCAGGCCCGTTCGGGAGACCTCGGAGGCGTTCGCCATCCGTGGCGGATTCGGGAGCGGCTTGCATGAAGGTCCTCATACTGGTAATCCTGGTCGGTCTTGCCGCCCTTGCAGGTTCCATGATCGCCCGCGGGCAGCGCAGGCTCGCCGATCCTGCCGCCGCGACGGCGCGGTTCAAGCTCCCGGCCATGTGGGAGTACACCGCCCCGCTGATCGCCCCCCGGAAGCGTCAGAAGGACCCCAGCGTGGCCCAGAAGGACCCCACGCTGGTCCACCACGAGGGCAAGTGGCACGTCTTCATGACCGTCAAGCTGCCGGGCAGGACGGCCATCGAGTACTGCTGCTTCGAGGAGTGGGAAAACGCCGACCGGGCCCCCCGGACGATCCTGAAGGTCACCGACGGGAGGTACTACGGCGCCCCGCAGGTGTTCTACTTCGCCCCCCACAGGAAGTGGTACCTGATCTACCAGCTCGGCGTGCCCACGCCCAGGAAGATGATGTGGGTTGCCTACTCGACCACGGCCAACATCGCCGATCCCAACTCCTGGACCCAGGCGCGCCCGATCCTGGACGGCGGCCGGAACGATCCGCGCAAGGTGGGCGGGCTGGATTACTGGATCATCTGTGACGACCGGCGGGCCTACCTGTTCCTCACCAGCCTCAACGGCAGGATGTGGCGACTCTGGACGAAGCTGGAGGACTTCCCCAAGGGCTTTCACGACTGTCGGCTCGCCCTTCAAGCCCGGATATTCGAGGCCAGTCACACCTACAGGCTCAAGGGCCTGGGCAAGTACTTGACGATCGTCGAGGAGAACGGCCGGCGGTACTACAAGGCCTACCTCGCCGACCGTCTGGACGGCAAGTGGACGCCCGCGGCCGACACGGCGGAGAAGCCTTTCGCCGGATGGAACAACATCCGCCCGGCCCCGGGCGTCGAGCCCTGGACCGACAACGTCAGCCACGGCGAGCTCATCCGCGCCGGAAACGATCAGACCATGACCGTCGATCCCAACCGCCTGCGGTTTGTCTTCCAGGGCCTGCTGGACAAGGACAAACGCGGCAAGGGCTACGGCAAGTGGCCCTGGCGGATCGGCATGCTGACCCCGGTGGCCCCGGCGGGAGGGTAGCGGGTTGGAAGCTGTTTCAAAACCCCCAGACCGTACCCTCGGGTGGCCCCTGCCCGCCGGCACCTGCCTGGCGCAGGGAGGCAGGGGCGGGGGGCTTGCCCGCAGGCCCAGTTCCGACCGCGGGCAGGGGGCCGGGGCCGCCGTGACGATCACCAGGCCATTCTGCCGCAGCGGCTGGAGCTGAACCTGCCGTCATCCCTGCCACTGAGGGGGAAGAGACCAGCCTGGATGTAGTGAAGACTTTGCCCGGTTTTCGACGTAAACAAAGGACTTACGCCAACAACTGCGGAAGTTGCGGTAACAGCATCGAGCTGCCGGACGACGTGGCCTTGTAGCACCGGCGGGGGGAATCGACACGCCTTGTCGGGCGAACTAGACTGCCCAGCTTGCCACCATTGCCCAGATTAACATTTTTCCTCAAGATTATCCGCCCCGCCTCCGATTTTATCAAGAGTGCGTAGTTTATCTATTTTAACAGGCTCTCGGTGGCAATTGCGGCTGCGTGGGGCCTTCCGGGCGAGGCGGTTGGATCAGGCAGGGAGGGCATCGCAGGCCCGCCCGGTGCGGCGCCGCCAGCCCTGAGGGTGCGGGAGCCAGAGCGATGGGAAGGGCTTGGCCATGGAGATTGCGGAAGTCTTTGCTCAGTACCTCGAGCATCTCTTTGAAGGCAAGCGCTGCGAAGCACGAGAGTTGGTGGAAGGCACCCTGGACCGGGGGGTCTCGGCGAGGAAGCTGCTTCAGTCGGTGATCTGGCCGGCGATGGAGGAGGTCGAGAAGCTGTATCGCAAGCGCCGGATCAGTCGGCTGTTGGAGCACATGGCCACGCGGATCAACCGGATGGTCGCCGACCAGCTTCAGGCGCATCTGGCCAGGCGTCCCAAGTCGGGGATGCGCATGGTGGTGATGTGCGGCGACGGGGACATCGAGGAGCTCGGCGCGCAGGTGACCGGCGACCTCTTCGAGGCGGAGGGCTGGAGCGTGTGGTTCGTCGGGTCGGGCGTGCCCAACGACGAGGTTCTCCAGCTTCTGAACACGGCCAAGGCGGACGTGCTGTGCGTCTACGGGACGGACCCCGGGGGCGTGCCGAATGTCCGCAGGCTGACGGACATGATCCGGGAGATTGGCGCCCACGATCAGATGCAGATCCTGGTCGTCGGCGGGGTGTTCAAGCGGGCCGCCGGCCTGGACGAGGAAATCCGTGCCGACCTGTACGCCCCCGACGCCCGGACGGCCCTCAAGACCGTGGTCGAGCACCCCGTCCGCATCCCCAAGCCGGACCTTCCCCAGCCCGGCCGGCGCCGCAAGCGAAAGCGGGCCAAGAGCCTCGCTCGGAAGAAGCACGCGGTCGTTGCGGCGTCGTGACCGGCTCAGCCGCCGCGGTCGATGCTCACCGCCTGCCCGGGCGCCAGCACGTGGACGGGGCAGCCGGCGGCCTCGGCGAACCGTTCCGCGTCGCCGGCCGAGCCCACGATGTCGCCGAAATGGTAG
>CAZNSB010000562.1:0-3588 GCA_964575155.1 uncultured Planctomycetaceae bacterium
GAACGTCGACACCGACAACCGCCTGGCGATCACCGGCGCGATCCGCAAGGTCTTCGCCGAGACGCCCGAGAAGTTCGACCCGCGCGATTACCTGAAGCCGGCCCGCGAGGCGATGAAGGAGGTCTGCAAGGCCCGCATGATCGCCTTCGGCCAGGCCGGAAACGCCGGCAAGATCAAGGTCAAGACCTGCAAGGAGATGGTGGCCTTTTACGGGAAGTAAGGACCTCAGTCGCTGAGGATGCCGTCGATCCTTCGCAGGGCGTCGGGGGGGATCTTCCTTCCGGCGGCGGCGGCGTTCTCGGCGATCTGGGCGGGGCGGGTGGCGCCGCAGATCGCGGCGGCGACGTTGTCCTGCCGCAGGCACCACGCCAGCGCCAGTTGGGCCATCGACATCCCCAGCTCCCCGGCAATCGGCTTGAGGTACTCCACCCGCCGGAGGGTCTCCTCGGCGAGGTACTTGCCCATGAACCGGCCTTGCCTGGCCGGCTCGGACGCCCGGCTGCCGGGCGGGACGGCGCCCCCGGCGTACTTTCCCGTCAGCACGCCCTGGGCCAGCGGGCTGTAGACGAGCTGCCCGACGCCGAGGGTCTCGCAGGTGGGGATCACGTCCTTCTCGATCTGGCGGTTGAGCATGTTGTACGCCGGCTGGTTGGAGACGATCTTGTCCAGCAGCAGCCTCTCTGCGACGGCGTGGGCCTCGATCATCTGCCCGGCCGTCCACATGCTCACGCCGACGTAGAGGACCTTTCCGGCCCGGACCAGGTCGTCGAGGGCCCGCAGCGTTTCGTCCAGCGGCGTGTCGTTGTCGAAGCGGTGCGCCTGGTACAGGTCGACGTAGTCGGTTCCCAGCCGGCGGAGCGAGGCGTCGGCCTGGTCGCGGATGTGCTTTCTCGAGAGCCCCGCCTGCGTGGGTTTGGAGCCCATGGGGAAGAAGACCTTTGTGCCGAGGACGACCTCGTCCCGCGGCAGGTCGCGGAGTGCCTTGCCGACGACCTGCTCGGCGGCGCCGGCGGCGTAGACGTTGGCGGTGTCGAAGAAGTTAACGCCCAGCTCGAAGGCCTTGTGGATGATCTCCGCCGCCGCCCGCTCGTCCACGCTCCGGGCGTACGTCAGCCAGCTCCCCAGCCCCACCTCGCTGACCTTCAGCCCGCATCGTCCGAGTCTGCGGTATTCCATGGTCGTCTCCCGCTCGAAAGTCTATCCCTGCGTGCCCTCGTCGGCTTGCCCTCAGGCGTAGTCGTCGGCGACTTCCCGGACGATCCGCCTCCACGCCAGCAGCCTGTCGAAATCGCCCTGGACGGTCTCCACGTCCTTGAGGGTGATGTCCACGTGGCAGCCCTTGGCCGCCTCGAGCGCCTCGCGCGTCAGCTTGCGGACGCGCTCGGGGTCCAGGCCGCGGCAGACCATGTCGGCCGGGCTCGGCCGCCAGCTCAGGACGTAGTCGGTGCCGATCTGCTCGGCGCAGGCGCCCACGTCCGCCCAGGGCGTCACCGCGATCCGCCGCAGGTTGGGGACCCTCCGCAGCAGGTCGATCTTCCGCGTCAGGTCCTCGCAGCAGCCGTAGGCGACCAGCCCGAACTTCTCCATGATCGGCCTCTGGTAGGCGAGGATGAACTCGTCGAACATCGCCGGGGAGACGAGGGTGGTTTCCTGGCTGGCCATGAAGCACCAGAGCCGGCTGCGCGGGACGGGCCGGCCGTTGGCCGCCGGGTCGGGCAGCTCCAGGGCGTACGGGGCGGCCTGGTTTGAGTGATGGCACAGCCCCCAGTCGCCGGCGGCCTCGGCCTGGTCGTGGGAGGCGAGGATTCCGTCCCGCATGAACCCCACCAGCTTGTGCAGCCACGCCGGGCGGTCGACCATGTCCCACATCATCTGCTCGAGGCCCCGCAGTTGTGCAAGGTCCGTGGACAGGTCGGCGATCCACCCGCGGTGGTAGCACCCGCGGTCGAGGTTGACGGTGAGGACGTCGCCGACGGCCTCCTGCATCCGGGCGAGGTCGCGGGCGGTCGCCTCCTCATCGACGGCGTGGGTGGGCGCGACCAGCTTGTCCAGGTCGGACTCGCGCTTCAGCGGCGGGTCGAACATCCACGCGCCGCGGTGCTCGGGGCTGGGGACGCGCCGGATTTCCGGCCCCCAGCGGCGGTCGCCGGTGAGGTTGCGGTAGGTGGCGGTGACGGTGATCCAGGGCTCGACGATGGTGTCGTCGCCGGTGAGGTCCTGGTGGACCTGGTGCCGCAGGAATCGCTCGTGGGCGCGGAAGAAGGGGTCGCGGCAGCGGAGCTTCTCGTCGGGGAGGACCTCCCGCCGGCACGCGAACCAGCGGACGTAGATCAGAGGCCGCGTCCGCTGGAGGCTGTTGTGCCGCCGCCACAGGTCGCGTCGCTGGTCCTGGACGTCCTTGGCGGCGATCTCGGCGACCTGTTTGGCCAGGTCGCGGAGCACCGCGATGTCACCGTTGCCGGCCATGGAATCGCTCTTGGCCCGTTCGTGCAGTCTGCCCGCCGGGCGGCCCGGGCCTCACGGCCGCCACAGCCGAAGCCATCTCCTGCGGAAGGCGTTCCGCAGGCGCTCGGTGAAGCGCAGGCCCTTGCCGCCGGGATGGGTGGAGAAGTCGGCGCGGGCGAGGTCTTCACCGCGGACGGGTCTGGGCGGAGCGGCCCGCAGAAAGAGGTCCAGGACGGCGGCGGCCAGGCGGCGTGCGAATCGCATCACGCGGTCCTCTGAATGGGCTTGTCCGTGCTGGCGAGGACCTCCCGGCGCGTTCGGGGGCGGCGCTTCGGCGCGGCGCGGAGCTGCGCCGTCTCGATCAGCCGGACGCTCCCCCGCATCCACTCCAGCCGGCCGATGCCCCCGTCGGCGTACTCGCCCGCCGTCACCTTGTTCTCCAGCAGCCACCGGGCGACGTCCTCGTCGCACTCCGCCGGGTAGGCCAGGCCCACCACGAACGGCAGCCGCGAGGAAACCTCTCGCGCCCCGAGCAGGAGTTGTGCCCGGCAGGGGGGCCCTTCGTCGTCGGCCAGGCGGCGGATGGCCTCGAAGTCGCGCCGGGCGGACCGGATGTTCCGGCTGTGGAAGAACAGTCCCGTCTCCAGGCGGAATCGCTCGCCGGGGACGCCCTTGAGTTCCATCGTGCCGTCGGGCTCGGCCCGGTGGATTCGATACACCTTGGCGTCGGCGGTGGCCTCCGATTCCAACAGCATCGCCACCTCCTCGGCCGTGTAGCCCACCGACACGGTCGGGCCGAAGTCCACCACGTACAGCCCCGCGTAGCGCTCGGGATGTCGCAGTTGCGGCAGCTTCATGTCTGCGGCGCGTTCAGGACAACCTTATTCTACCAAAACGGCGCCTGCCGACGCGGAGGACCTGCCCGTTCCCGGGGGTGACGGTCGCGTCCTTGTCCGTGGTCTTCTCCCCGTCGAGGCTCACGGCGTTCTGGGATATGAGCCTGCGGGCCTCGGAGTTGCTGTCGGCGAAGCCGGCGCGGACGACCAGCTCGACGATGCCGATGGGCCCGCCCGGAAGGCTGATCTCCGGCATGTCGGCGGGGTTCTGGCCGGCGGAGAAGACCCGGTCGAACGCGGCGGCGGC
>CAZNSB010000563.1:0-3579 GCA_964575155.1 uncultured Planctomycetaceae bacterium
ACAAGACGTCGATCCTGCTGAAGCGCAACTTCCCCCAGGCCTACAACAACCTGGCCATCCTTCTGGACCGCCAGGGCCAGCAGCACCGGATGAGGGCCAAGGCCAAGAACACGCCCCCCCAGGCCGTCCAGGCTCACCTGGCCAAAGCCCGCGAGCTGAGCCAGGAGGCCAAGGACCACTTCTCCGCGGCGATCGCCTACAACCGCAGGTACGCCTACGCCTACAACAACCTCGCCGCCCTCCTCAGCCGAGAGGCCGCCTTCGCCGATGACGACGCCGCTCAACTTACCAGGCGGGGCCAGACCAAACTGGCCCAGCGTCGCCGGAAGGAGGCCAAGGCGTACAGGGACGCGGCCCTGCGTTACCTGGCGGACGCCATGAAGCTGAATCCGTACTTCGCGGACGTGCACTTCAACCTGGGGCTGATCTGGGCTCAGCGAAGCCGGTCGGCGGCGGAGCCCGAGGTCAAGAAACAGATGATGGACAAGGCGATCCAGGCGCTGGAGACGGCGACCAAGCTGAAGCCGGGGCTGGTCGAGGCCCAGGAAAGGGTCGGGCAGGCCTTGTTGGCCCGGGGGCAGCTTGCCGAGGCCCTGCCGCACTTCGCCAAGGCCGTCCAGTTCCAGCCCGGGAGCGTCCGGGCACAGAACAACCTGGCCTACGCCCTGTTCCTGGGCGGGGGCTTCGCACAGGCCAAGGCGCACTACCGCAACGCCCTGGCCCTGAACCCCAAGTATTTCCCCGCGGTGAAGAACCTCTCCTGGCTGGTGGCGACGTGCCCGGACGATCGGCTTCGCGACGGGCCGCTGGCCCTGCGCCTGGCCAGGCAGGCCTGCCAGGTCACCCAGAACAAGGACGCCCGGTGCCTGGACATCCTTGGCGCCGCCTACGCGGAGGTCGGGCAGTTCGATCAGGCCGTCGCCGCCGCTCGCCAGGCGGCCAACCTGGCCGCCCGGGCGGGCGACGGGAAGCTGGCCGAGGCGATCCAGGCCCGGCTGAAGCTGTATGGGGCGGGCCGGCCGGCGAGGCTGTCGGCGCCGCGCCCGCGGACGCAGCCGTAGTCGCGGCGCCCGCGGCTGGGTCTGCCCCGGCCGGTGACGGCGCGGGCGGCCGAGTGACCGGAACGCTTCCATGAACGCCGAGGACCCCCAACCGCGTCCCGTCGCCGGCGAGCGCCTCGCCGCCTGGCGGCACGTCCCGGTCCTGGCCGCCGGCGCGGCGATCGTCCTGCTGGGGTGGCTGGCCTACCGCGGGAGCTTCCGGGGGAAGTTCTTCTTCGACGATCACCGGAACATCCTGGAGAACCGCACGGTGACCCGCCTGCGCCCGCTGCGCGAGTCCCTGCCGAGGCTGCTCCGGGCGGACATGCGCCCCACGACGCTGCTGTCGCTGGCGATCAACTATCACATCTGCCGGGACCGGCCCCGGGGGTATCACGCGTTCAACCTGGCGGTGCACGTGGTGGCGGCGCTGCTGCTGTTCGGGATCGTGCGGCGGACGCTGCTGTGCGATCGGCTTCGCGACCGGTTCCGGCGGGCGGCGGTGCCCCTGGCGGCCGCCGTCGCCGCCGTCTGGATGGTCCACCCCCTCCAGACACAGGCCATCACCTATATCGTCCAGCGCTACGAGTCGCTGATGGGGATGTTCTACCTGCTCACGATGTACTGCGCGGTCCGCAGCCTGGCCCCCGCGCCCGGGCGCCGGCTGTGGTCTGGCGCCGCCATCGCCGCCTGCGCCCTGGGGATGGGCGCCAAGCAGGTCATGGTGACCGCCCCGCTGATGGTGGTGGTCTACGACGCGGCCGTGGGGCCGAGGCCCTTCCTGGGCACCCTCCGCCGCCGCTGGTGGCTCTACGCCGCGCTGGGCGGGACCTGGGTGATCCTGGCGCTGCTGATTCGGTTCGGGCCCGTCAGCCGATCCGCCGGGTTCGGCTACCGGCATACCCTGCCGGGGCAGTACGCCATGACGCAGTTCGGGGTGATCCTGCGGTACCTTCGACTGTCGTTCTGGCCGGTGGGGCTGTGCCTGGACTACGGCTGGCCCACGGCGCGGACGGCGGGGGAGATCCTCCCGCCGGCCATCGCCGTCGCCGCGCTGCTCTCCCTGACGGGCTGGGCGCTGTGGCGCTGCCCCGCCTGGGGGCTGGCGGGGGCGTGGTTCTTCCTGGTGCTGGCCCCCTCCTCGAGCATCATGCCTGTCGCCGACGCCGCCGTCGAGCACCGCACGTACCTCCCGCTGGCCGGGGTGGTCGCGGCGGTGGTGATGGCCGTCTACGTGGGGGGGGGCTGGCTGGCGGGTCGGGTGGGCCCCCGCCGCGCAGTCGGCAAGGCCCTCGCGGTGGCGGGGGCGGTCCTGGCCGTTGCGGTCCTGGCGGTGCTGACCTGGCTGACCGACCGCCGCAACGCCGACTACCACAGCGAGGTGGGCATGTGGAGCGACGTGGTCAAGAAGAGCCCCCACTGGTATCGCGGGTACGACAGCCTGGGCGTCGCCCTGAGCAGGGAGAAGCGCTACCCCGAGGCCATCCAGGCCCACCGGAAGGCCCTGGAGCTGAACCCCGCCCACACCGAGGGCTACTACAACCTGGGCGTCGCCCTCGCCAACGACGGGCAGACCGACCGGGCCATTCGCTCCTTCCATCAGGCCATACGCCGGCGCCCCCGACACATCAAGGCCCACTGCAATCTCGGCAACGCCTACGTGAAGCTGGGCAACCTCAAGGAGGGGGAAAAGTGGTGCCGCAAGGCCCTCCGCCTGAACCCGAAATACGTGATCGGGCACGGGGCCCTCGGCGCCGCCCTGGAAGAGCAGGGAAGGCTCGACGAGGCGGAGGCCCAGTATCGAAAGGTGCTCCAACTCCAGCCGGGAAACCAAACCGCCTCCCGCAGCCTCGTGGGCGTCCTGCTGAAGGCCGGCAAGAAGGACCAGGCCCTGGCGTTCTGCCGGCAGTGGCTCAAGGAGCGCCCGGGGAACCTCGACGCCCGCCGCAGCCTCGTGGACGTCCTGCTGAAGGCCGGAAAGATGGACCAGGCCGTGGATTTCTGCCGGCAGTGGCTGAAGGAGCGCCCGGGGAACCCTGACGCCCGGCTGAAGTTGGCGGAGGCGCTCGAGAGCCGCGGCGACATCGCCGGATGCATCCGCGAGTTCCGCGCCCTCCTCGCAGACCACCCCGACCACGCGGTGGCCGCCAATAACCTCGCCTGGCGACTCGCAACCTGCCCGCGCGAGGACATCCGCGACGGCGCCCGCGCCGTCGAGCTCGCCCGAATCGCCTGCGAAAAGACCGACTTCGAGAGCCCGATCTTCATCGACACGCTGGCCGCCGCCTGCGCCGAGGCCGGCCAATTCGACCAGGCCGTCCGCCGCCAGCGGCAGGCCCTCGACGTGATCCGCCGGCTTGGGCACAAGAAGCTCAGCGCGCGGCGGCAGGAGGAGACGATCAGGGAGTACGAGTCCCGCCTGAGGCTGTACGAGTCCGGGCGCCCGTACCGCACCGCCTCGCCCTGACAGGTGGCACGGCTTGCGTGTTTCCGGTATAGAGATGGGTTACAGGTAGTGCAAAGACATAGGTAACACCTT
>CAZNSB010000564.1:0-3579 GCA_964575155.1 uncultured Planctomycetaceae bacterium
CGACCGGGGCGACCTCCGCGCCGAAGGCGACGCCGTAGGTCCTGTCGATGAGGGCCTTGAAATCGGACTCGGGAATGTCGTCGACGAACGGGCGCATCACGGCGAAGGCCAGCTCGTTGTACGGCAGCGGGCGCCACGCCTCCAGCGACCCGGCGGCGTCGGGGATCGAGGCGGGGACGAGCAGTCCCCCGTCGTCGGCCAGCCCCATCAGGACCGCCGCCTGAAACGACACCGGCTCGACCCCGCCCCGCGTGGAGACGTACCTCATGCCGCCGTCCTTGTCTGAAGGCCCGCCCGGCCGGCAGCGCCGGCGGGCATTGCGCCTATCGGCAAACCCGAGCCGCAGTTTAATCGGAAACTGCTCGTGCCCCAAGCCCGGCCGGTCCACCCGGCCGGGAGAACGCGCCCGGTCAGCGCAGCTCCTGCTCCTGGCGCCGCCGCCGGTCGCTCGCCTTCCGGAGGGCGCGCCGGTCCCGCCAACTGAGGGAGGCGATTCCCTCCCGGCGGATCCTGTCGAGGATGCGGTCGACCTCCTGCTGCTGCCGGCGCTGGCGGCGGAGCTTCTTTTCCCACCGTCCCCGCCCTCGGGCGCCCGCGGCGAAGATCGACCAGCGACGGATTCTCGGCACGCCCCAGATCCACACGCCCGCGGCGACGGCCCCGCCGAGGTGGGCGACGTCGCTCATGGCGGCTTGCACCTGTCCGGCGCCCAGGGCCTGGAGGACGAACAGGATCATCGCCCCGAAGACGATCAGCGCCGCCAGGCGGATGGGAACCGGGAAGAACAGGAGAATCAGGTAGAAGCCGGGAAACAGCACGGCCGCGGCCAGCACGATCGCGTAGACGCCGCCGGAAGCCCCGATGATGGGGATGGTCGCCGGCAGGCCGGACAGGGCCCCGATGATCACGTACGCCGCCCCCGCCGCCGCCCCGCAGGAGAGGTAGAAGACCGCGAACCGCCTCGAACCCCAGTGCCGCTCCAGCGGCACGCCGAGGAAGTACACCCCCAGCATGTTCAGCACGATGTGCCAGATGTCGGCGTGCAGGAACTGGCAGGTGAGGTACCGCCAGACCTGCCAGAAGCCGGCGACGGTCACGCCCAGCCAGGCCTTCATCCGCCCGGCGGGGTACCCCGGCGCGGGCTGGTCGAGGAACATCTGCACGACGAAGACAACCAGGTTTCCGATCAGGAGCAGCTTGACGACGGGGGTGGGCCTGGGCAGGCTGATGCCCCCGCGCCCGAACCCTCCGCCGTAGGGGCTTTCGCCGGGGTCGCGGCGCATGTACGGGCGGTCCCAGAGTCCCATTCACGTTTCCTCTCGCAGCCGCCACAGCGCGCAGGCGGCGATGCTCTTGGCGTCGTGCAGCTCGCCGGAGGCGATCATCCCGTCCAGCCGGTCGGCGGGGACGACCTCCACGCGGATGCGCTCGTGGGGCTCGAGGTCCTGCTTCCCGTCGGTCAGCTCCGTGGCCCCGAAGACGTGGAGGTACTCATCGAGCGCCCCGGGGCAGGAGTAGAACCCGCCCAGCGGCTGAAGGCGCCCGGCGGAGTATCCGGTTTCCTCGGCGAGCTCGCGGGCGGCGGCGGAGGCGGGGTCCTCCCCGGCGTCGAGCTTTCCGGCCGGCAGCTCCAGCAGCTCCTCGCCCACGGCGAAGCGCTGGTTGCGGATGAGCACCAGCGCCCCGTCCGCGAGCACCGGCACGACGACGACGGCGTCGCCGAACTCGATCAGGTCGCGCGGGACGACCTCGCCGGTGTCCATCCTCAGGGCGATGGCGTGGACGCGGCAGATGCGGCCGGTATGGACGACCTCGTCGGAGACGATCTGGCTGCTCTTCATACCGGCCATTATACGCCAGCCGGGCCGGATGCCGAACCCCTCGGGCGGAGGCTTTGCATCGGCGGCGGCGGGGCGGATAATGGTCGCCGGCGGGCAGCAGGAGCGTGCGATGAGCCGATTGATGGTCAGCGTCAGCGGGGTGCGGGGAATCGTGGGCGAGGCGCTCACGGCCGAGGTGGCCGAAAACTTCGGCCGGGCCTTCGCCACCATGCTCGGCGAGGGCAAGGCCGTCGCCCTCGGGCGGGACACCCGGGCCTCCGGGCCGGCGATCGCCAGGGCGGTGACGGCCGGGCTGACGGCCGGGGGCGCCGACGTCGTGGACCTGGGCGTGGTCTCCACGCCCGGGGTGGCGCTGATGATCAAGCACCTCCGCGCCGCCGGCGGCGTCGTCGTCACCGCCAGCCACAACCCCAGCGGCTACAACGGCATCAAGTTCATGACGCCGGAGGGGCTGAACCTGCCGCCGGAGCGGTCGGCCCGGCTGAAGGAGATCTGGGAGCGCGGCGACTTCGCCCGGGTCGGCTCCGCCGGGACCGTCACCGCCAACGACCAGACGCACGAGCTGCACGTCGGCGCCGTCTGCGGCATCGTCGATACGGGCGCCATCGCCGCGAGGCACTTCCGGGTCGTCCTGGACAGCATCAACGGCGCCGGCTGCGCGGCGGGGGAGATGCTGCTGCGGAGGCTGGGCTGCGAGCTGATCCACGTCAACGGCGAGCCGACGGGCGAGTTCGCCCACGAGCCCGAGCCCATCGCCAAGAACCTCACCGGCCTCTGCGAGGCGGTCGCGGAAGCGGACGCGGAGGTCGGCTTCGGGCAGGACCCCGACGCGGACCGGCTGGTGATCGTCGACGAACAGGGGCGGTTCATCGGCGAGGAATACACGCTGGCGCTGACCTCGGCGTTCGTGCTCCGGGGGCGGAAGGGCGACCTGGCCACCAACCTTTCCACCACGCGGATGATGGACGACGTGGCGGCGGCGGCCGGCGTCAGGCTGCACCGCACGCCGGTCGGGGAGGCCCACGTCGCCGCCAAGATGCTCCAGGCCGGGTGCCTCTTCGGCGGGGAGGGCAACGGCGGGGTGATCGACCCGCGCGTGGTGATCGTCCGCGACAGCTTCGTGGCCATGGCCCTGATGCTCAACTACCTCGCCGAGACCAACGGCACCGTCAGCGAGCGGGTCGCCGACCTTCCCCGCTACGTCATGCACAAGGAGAAGTTCCCCTGCGCGGAGGACGCCGCGCCGGAGGTCCTCTCGGCCGTCCGGAGCGCCTACGCCGGAAGGCCCGCAGCGAAGATCAACACCGAGGACGGCGTCCGCGTGGACTTCCCGCAAGGGTGGGTGCACGTGCGGGCCTCCAACACCGAGCCGATCATGCGCATCACCGCCGAGGCCGACGACGCCGAGGCCGTCGCCGCACTGACCGCGGAAGCCCGAAAGATCGCCGACGGGATTCTGGGCGAGACGACCTAGGCTTCCGCCAAGATCGAATCTTGGGGTGCCACGGCTGCGCCTTTTGCAGCCGTGCTTCTTCCGGGGCCCGCACGGCTGCACACAACGCAGCCGTGGCACCCATAGATTCAAACTTGACAGTCCACTAGTCGGGGTGGGGGTGCTCGGGTGGTGGGGCGGCGGCGGCTCGGAAGGCATCGAGCACGAGGTCGACGGCGGCCTTGACGGGGTCGGTCATCTCCTGGCCGACATCGCCGGTGACGGGCTGGGCGCCGAGGACGACGC
>CAZNSB010000565.1:0-527 GCA_964575155.1 uncultured Planctomycetaceae bacterium
GGTACCCGTTCGGGAAACTACCTTCGTTGTACCGCTGCTTAAGCAGGAGCACGAAGCTTCCCATGCGGTTCTCGCTACACATGCGTTGCACTGTCACTATCGCGCAAACAACTGCGATCCACGCCGACAACAGAGTAAGCAACGCCTGAAACGCGCCAGGAAGGCCGTACGGACGCATCGCACTCAATAGCATCCCTATTCCCGTCGACACCGTAAGGCCTGCGATCAAGACGTGCACCTTGCTACTGGCCGCGCGCGCTATTGCGAGACTGAGCATGGCTAGATCACTTTCAGCCAGCGTTTTCTTGCGCACAAAAGCCGCGCCGCCTTCGTGACACCCGGCTACCTTTCGGCTTCCAATATATGGCGCCGAATCAATGGGCTTCAAAAAAGATACAGCAAGACATTCGCCATCCGTTCGTTCAACCGTGGCATCTTCAAGTGTTTGCTTCTTTCCGTTACGCTCAATCGTCAAGCTGCCTTTCGTACCCTTTGGAACCCGGAGCTCTCCTTCGACCTCAAAGGCA
>CAZNSB010000565.1:537-3577 GCA_964575155.1 uncultured Planctomycetaceae bacterium
TAACGGATTCCCGTTCGGATCCTGCATAGACCCTAGGCTAACACGAACATTGGGAGGTACACAGAACCGTTCACCACGCCTGTTCCTTGTCTGCATAATAGCCCCTCTATCGGGTGGGCCGTTATGTTCTGAATCAGTTGAGCGCTACGGCTTCTGCTACTGCAGGCACAAGTGTTTGTCAAGCAAAATCCGGCACAGGCCACGCTGTTGCAGGTCAGCATGTAACCAACCTTTCCGCAAAGCCACATTGCTGGCCTTTAACCCGAGCGAGCCCTCACAGACCACAGCAACGAAAAACCTGCGCATTACCCATACCCAACTCTAGGGGGACACAAATGCAACATGCCCAAGCTCAACCCAGCCTAAGCGTGGTTATGGCCACACAGCGGCGCGAACCGTGACAAGCAATACCATAACTTACCGGATCGACTCCTCGGGCAGTTCCTTCTTGATGCCCTCGTAGACGGGCATCCGGTCGCCCGCGGCGCCGGTCTCGGCCTTGAGGCGCGCCAGTTCCTGCTTCAGCCGCTCGACCACGTCGCGGTGCTTCGGGTCGTCGATGAGGTTCTTGAGTTCCTTGGGGTCGTCCCGGAGGTTGTACAGTTCGGCCTTGTAGGTGCGGGCGTCGGGGCCGCCGGGCGGGTACTCCATGTATTTCCACTCGTCTGTCCGCACGCCGCGGACGTTCGGCGTGTAAGGGAACTGCTTCTCGTAGTTGTACTCGTAGTACCAGGCGGACCGCCAGCCGTCGGCCTTGCCCTCCAGGAGCGGCTTCCAGGAGGCACCGTGGACCTTCTCGAGCGGCCGGGCGCCGCAGATGTCGAGCACGCTCGGGGCCAGGTCGACGTTCAAGACCTGCGCGGCGACCTTCGTGCCCGGCTTGATGAGCCGGGGATAGCGGGCGACCATCGGCACGCGGATGCTCTCCTCGTGCATCGACCGCTTGTCGGTCATGCCGTGCTCGCCCAGGAACATGCCGTTGTCGCCGGCGAAGACGATGAGCGTGTCGTCGAGTTGGCCGGTCTCCTTAAGCGCCTCGTAGACGCGACCGACGGAGTCGTCGACCGACTTCAGCGCGGCCCAGTACGAGCGGACGAACGTGGCGAACTCCTTCACGCTCTCGGGCCTTGAGTCCGGGAACTTCTTCCGGAACCCGTAGATGGGCCCGTAGATGCCGTGCCAGGTGTCGATCCGCTCCTTGATCCACTCGGGCTTGCCCTCCAGGTGAAACGCGGAGTCGGGGTACGCGACCTCCACGTCGTCGAAGAGGTGCTCGTACTTCGGCTCGGGCGTGAAGGGGGTGTGGGCCGCCTTGTGGCCCAGGATGAGGCACCAGGGCTTTTCGTGCGGCCGCCGGAGCCAGTCGACGGCCATGTCCGTCACGACGTGCGTGTAGTAGCCCTTGAGAACCTTCCGCGTCCCGTCGACGTTGAACTCGGTATCGAAGTAATCGCCCTGGCCCTTGTGGCTGACCCAGGTGTCGAACCCCGGCCGGCGCGAGTCGTCCTTCTCGCCCATGTGCCACTTGCCGACGTAGGCGGTTTCGTAGCCCTCCTCCCCCAGCCGCATGGGCCAACTGGTCATCTCGCTCGGGTAATCGGTGAAGTTGTTCGACACGCCGTGCGTGTGGGCGTACAGGCCCGAGAGGAACGAGGCCCGGCTCGGCGAGCAGAGCGAGGTGGTCACGAACATGTTCGTGAACCGCACGCCCTCGGCGGCCAGGCGGTCGAGGTTGGGCGTCTCGAGGTGCGGGTGCCCCGCCACGCCCAGGCAGTCCGACCGCTGGTCGTCGGTCAGGATAAACAGGACGTTCGGGCGCCTGCCGGCCTCGGCCGGCTTGGGCGCGCAGCCCGCCATGGCCGCGGTCGCGGCCGAGAACCCCACCCTCCGGAGGAAATCGCGCCTGCGCATCGTGTGTCCCCTTTCTGCGAGTCGTCCCGCGTGGCAGCGCCGAGCGCCGGCCAAGTGCCATGATACCCCTACGTGAAAAAGGTTCCAGGAGTCTTTTCCCGGCGGCGGCGTCCGGCAAAAAGACTCCTGGAACCTTTTTCGCCCGGTCTCCACCTCACACATCATGGTTGACTCCACCCCCCACCTGCGGTACACCGGTCGGGGTACACGTGCCGCGCCCCGACGGCCTGCGCGGTCGGCGGTCCTTGCCACCACGCGGGAGCACGCGGGCCACGCGGCAGCAGCGAAACCGTAAGCGGAGGAACCACCATGTCGCATCGCCTATCCCGCCGATCCTTTCTCAAGCATACGGGCACCGCCGGCGCGGCGGCGGCCATGACGGCCGCCTCCTATTCGCGCGTGCTCGGCGCAGGCGCGCGAATCCGCATCGGCGTCATCGGCTGCGGTGGGCGGGGCTTCGGCGCCCACATGGCCGGCGTCCACAAGCACATCCAGGCGGTGGACCACGCGGTCGTTGCCGTGGCCGACCCGTGGCGCCTCGCCCGCGAGCGCGCCGCCGCCAAGTGCAAGGAGTGGTACGGGCAGGAGGCCCGGGCCTTCGCCTCGTACCGCGACCTCGTCGCGCTCAAGGACGTGGACGCCGTCATGATCGCCTCGCCCGACCACGTCCACACGCTGCACCTGGAGGCCGCCGCCAAGGCCAAGAAGGACGTGTACTGCGAGAAGCCGCTCGCCAAGCGTCTCGACCGCCTCATCCGCGCCTGCGACGCCGTCCGCGCGAGCAAGATCGTTTTCCAGGCCGGCACGCAACTGCGGAGTTTCCCGACCTTCACCGGCTGCCGCAAACTCTACCGCACGGGCATCCTCGGCACCGTCGGCCGCATCGAGCAGTGCCGCAACAGCGCCCGGCCGTACTGGTACGGGTACATCAAGAACGTCAAGAAGGAGGACCTGGACTGGCAGGAGTTCCTCGGCGACCGTCCGATGCGGCCGTTCGACCCGGTCCTCTACTCCGGCTGGTACGGGTACCGCGAGTTCTCGGACGGCGCGGTGCCGGGCCTGGGCAGCCATTTCATCGACCTGGTCCACTACATCACTGGCGCCCGATTTCCGGCCAGCGCGACCGGGC
>CAZNSB010000566.1:0-3570 GCA_964575155.1 uncultured Planctomycetaceae bacterium
GGTCCAAGTGACGAATCCACCTTAGCCCCGCGCCCAGTTTTCCGGGAGCACTATAGTTTATCTTCATCCGTATAACACCCCGAACACGACCACTTTGCAGTATAACACGCCTGCAATCGCGTCCTCAGGTCACCTGTAAGCGTTCCAGTTCAAGCCAGTTGCACGCCCAACCATCACTTAGCGCGGGGTGTTATGCTGATCCGCATAACACCCCCGTCTCCGGCCGTCGAAAGCTGCACGGCAGACTCCAGGCCTTGGCCGGAAAGCCATGGCCCCACAGACTGCCCGCAAATGCTCGGGGCCACAAGACCAGCGGTGGGCGCCGCGCACGGGGCGCCCGTGGAAGCGACCCGCCGGGGGTAGGCCGCGTTCCGTCGCAAAGCTTGGCGCCACCGCCGCGCCGGACGTTATGGTAACATAGCATGTCAAGAGAAGCTACTCCCGAGGCCGCACGGGACCGAGGCCCTGTGTGGCCTCTGTCCTGCGCCGGCCGGGTAGCGCAGCTATGGCCAAGCGCACGGAGAAGGCGGCCAGCAAGGGCAAGCGCGCCCGGGCCAGACCGGTCCCAACGGGGCAAGCGATGATTGCTCGTCTCACCGGAAGACGCAGAGACGTCCCGACGTGAACTGACAGCAGCCCCCTCCGGAAGGAGGGGGTTTGAACTTCCCGAACCCCCCGAACCCCCCGAACCCCCCGCTTCCGCGGGGGGCTACTGTCATTCCGGGGTGGGGCGTTGGGCTTGTACCCGGACGACGGGGCCGTGCGCGCCCGCGGGACCACGCGTTGACAGCATTCCGCCGGCGGCGTAGCCTACCCGGCGATGGTCCCCATCCGCCTGGAGAGGCTGACGAAGCGGTTCGAGTCGCGCCGCGGGGCGGTGACGGCGGTGGAGGACGTCTCCCTGGAGATCGCCGCCGGGGAGCTGTTCTTCCTCCTGGGCCCGAGCGGGTGCGGGAAGACGACGCTGCTGCGGATGCTGGCCGGGTTCGTCGAGCCGACGGCGGGGAGGGTCTTCTTCGGCGACGGCGACGTGACGGCGACGCCGCCGGAGCGGCGCGACGCGGCGATGGTCTTCCAGAACTACGCCCTCTGGCCGCACATGACGGTGGCCAAGAACGTCGGGTTCGGGCCTCAGGTCCGCGGGGTGGGGCGGCGGCGGCGGCGGGAGATCGTCGGCGAGATCCTCCGGACGGTTCGGATCGCGGAGAAGGCCTCGGCCAAGCCGATGGAGCTGTCGGGGGGGCAGCAGCAGCGGGTGGCGCTGGCGCGGGCGTTGGCGGCCGAGCCCAAGTGCCTGCTGCTGGACGAGCCGCTGAGCAACCTGGACGCGGCCCTTCGTGCGGCGATGCGTTGGGAGATCCGCCGGATCGTGAAGTCCTCCGGCATCACCGCCGTGTACGTCACCCACGACCAGGCCGAGGCCCTCGCCATCGCCGACCGCATCGCCGTCATGCGCGAAGGCCGAATCGTCCAGGTCGGCACGGGGCGCGAGCTGTACGAGGCCCCGGGAAGCCGATTCGTCGCCGACTTCATCGGCGAGGCGAACTTCCTTGCCGGGACGGTGGCGGCGGTGGAGGGTGAGGAAGTGGTGGTGGACGGGGGGGCGTGGCGCATCCGCGGGCGGGCGGCGGCGCCGGTGAAGGAGCACCAGGCGGTGACCTGCTGCATCCGCCCGGAGTCGCTGGCGATCGGCCCGCCGGCCGGCGAGGGGGAGAACGCCTTCGGCGCCCGGCTGACGGAGTGGAACCACCTGGGGGAGGCGGCGCGGTTCGCGGTGGAGTTGGCCGGCGGCGTCCGGCTGGCGGGTGCGGCCATGCCCGCCCGGCCGAAGGCACCGCGCGGGGCCGAGCTGACCGTCCGCATCCGCCCCGAGGACGTCATCGTCCTGCCGGGGCATTGAGCCCTGTATATTCAATGTTCGCGCCGTGTTCGTTTAGCGCCGTCAGTCAGCCGCTCGCAAGGTCCGCCCCCGTAGTCAGTTAACGAGTTAACGAGCCCGTAGGGTGGGACGAAGTCCCACCGGACGAAGTCCCACCGGGTGCATTGAGGTTTTGGGGGCGTTTGGCGACACGGCCGCCCGCCTGGCAGGCGGGCGCCCCTGCGACCAGCTCATCACGCCCCGATCTGGGGCATCCCGAGAACCTTGATGCACCCGCCGGCGAGGCAGCATTTGAAACCGAAGCCGACTCTTCTTAGAATCCTTCGGTGGCGCGACCTTCCTGACAATGCGTGAGGCGGCATGGCAGGCGAGGACCGACTCGAAAAGCGGGCCTTCAACGCGCGGAGCGCGGTGGTGGCGCTGTGCGTGGTGCTGATCTGGACGGTGGCCTGCTGCTTCATGGTCGCCGCGAGCGCGGTGCGGTCGCAGCACCTGCTGATGGTGATCGGGTTCGGGGCGATCCTGACGATCTTCCTTCTTCAGCTCCCTCGGCTGTTCATGTTGCTGACGGTGGGGATCTTCGTGGGCACGGGTGCGTTCATGCTGGCCGGCGCCACCCGCGACGACTACCCGGTCCTGATCCGTGGTCTGCTTCGCAGCCTGCCGGCGGTGGTGCTGCTGCTGGCGCTGGCGTGGTGGGTCCGCCGGCGCCCGCTCCGCCGGGGCGAGCTGGCGGTGATCTACGCCTGCGTGGTCATCGCCATCCCCTGGGCGATCTGCATCCGGGCGGTCATCGAGAGCAGCGCCGCCAACCTGTTCGAGATCCAGCGCGAGTCCGAGCCCAACCTGTACGCCTGGGCCCGCGAGCTGCCGTGGTGGGCGCCTTCGGTCCGCCCGGAGCCGCTGGGCGAGCCCCCCCCCGGGCGGAAGCTCACCCCCCCCGAGCAGGCCGACCGACACGCCGAAATGAAACGCCGCGCCGATAAGGCCGAGGAACAGACCCGCCGGCTGATCGACGGATTCGCCCGCGGCAGCCCGGCGGCGCCCCGCGGGGCATGGGGGCGGCGCTGGCCGGTCAGCCTCGTGGCCAACTTCTGGTATCGCGTCCCCTGGCGGCACTGGGCCAAGCCGATGGCGTACTGGACGGGGATGTGCCTGGCCTGGCAGGGGATGCTGATGGGTCTGCTGCTGATGTTCCGGAAGCGTTTCATCGAGCACGAGCGGCTGCCGTTCGTCTGGAGCCAGCCGGCCATCAGCCTGATCAAGGGCCCGGCGTCCGGGAAGCGCCCGCGGTCGCATTGGATCCTCTTCGCCATCGGGCTGGGGATCTGCCTGCCGTCGGTGCTCTTCATAAGCCCGACGGGGGAATCGCTGACCAGTTGGAGCTGCCCGCCCTGGGCGGGGAATCCGTCCATGGAGGGCATCCGCTCCGGCGTGGACCTGACGGAGCTGAACCTGCTGCCGGGGACGCAACTGAGGCTGTGGTGGGGGCCGGTGGTGCTGGCGCTGTTCCTGCTGCTGCCCGTGGACGTGCTGATGACGACGGCCCTGACCTACATCCTGCTGGCGATCCTGCTGCCGGGGCTGATGCGATCGTTCGGTATCTCCCTGGGTCCGCGACTGCTGGGCGGGTTCGTGAAAAGCGGGCTGCGCTTCGGGGGCGCGGTGGGGCTGCGGTTCTGGAGCGTGTG
>CAZNSB010000567.1:0-3556 GCA_964575155.1 uncultured Planctomycetaceae bacterium
CCTCACACGGCCCGCATTGTACGGGCCGGACGGCCGCGGAGCAACGGTTTGGCACGTACGTGAAATGTCATCTCGACCGAGACCCCGGCCTCGCCGGTGGCGAGGCCGGGGCCGAGCGGAGAGATCTCGCCGTGCCCGCCGTCTGAAAAGAGTGCTTCACCCAGGGCCAAAGGCCCTTGCCTATATCCTTCGAGCCAAGGCGGGTAAACCCGCATCAATGACCTTGAAGAAACTCCTTTCGGATCGCGACACGCTCCGCGCTGCGGCGCCTCTGCGGTTGCCAATCCCGCACGCATTGCCGCAAGCGCCAGGGAAATTCCGGCACCGCAAAATGGTTTTTTCTAATCTCCAATACGTTCCCGTCCGATAACTCAGTATAGATTCGCATACAGCAAGCAACCCCGCGGGCACCGACAATGGTCCACGTGGACGAAACCGGCAAGACGACCTTTCGTTTCCGCCACCGGACGGCCGGGCCCGTTTTTCTCGTCGGCGATTTCTGCGACTGGCAGACCAACCACCTGCCCATGCGCCAGGCCGAGGACCTCGGCTGGGTCCTGATGATTCGCCTGCCGCCCGGCACCTATGAGTTCCGCTACGTCGCCGACGGCCGCTGGTTCACCGACTACGCGGCCTTCGGGGTCGTCAGCAACGCGTTCGGCGACTTCAACGCGGTCGTCCGCGTGCCGAAAGTCAAGGCCGCCCGCGCGCCCCGGTTTCCGCTCCGGCGGGTGTCGCGGACGCTGGCCCGGTCGGCCTGAATGGAGGCAGTGCCTCTTCCGCGGCAGCGCCGCTGCCTGCGACAACCCGCTCGCCCTTGCGCTGGGACAACGTCACGGGGGGGCAGGCTCGCTTCGGCCGAAGCGCGACCGGGCCGGATGGCTTTCAACGCCCGTCCGCCCAGGCGCGATGTGCGTGGGGCCTGTGAGCCCGCGCCTCCGCCGAGAGGGCCTTGATTTCGCCACCCGCACGCCTATACTAATCCAAACGATCGTATCGTGGCCGGGCGGCTTCCCCGACCGGCGGCGTTCGGCTGGCCCCTGGTGTAATGGTAGCACAAGCGGCTCTGGACCGCTCAGTCGGGGTTCGAATCCCTGGGGGCCAGCCATTACGCTGCCCTTTGGGCAGCATAATGGCAGAGCAGGAGGCGGCCGCCTTCGGCAGCCGAGAGAGGAGTAAGAAGAAAGCAGAAACGGCCTTAACAACACCACAAGCGCATGGCCGGCCGTCTCCTGCGGTCTCCTCTCTACTTTCAACTCTCTCGCCGTCGCCGTTTTCCGCCTCTTGATTGCCCACGCCGCCCCATCTTAGAATGCACGCCATGCAGACCAAGACCGTCATCACGGCGCTGTGCCTGGCCGCCATCACGGTTGCCGGGTCGGGTTGCGAGGGCGACGAAGCGGAGCCGCACGTCTCCGCCCGCCTGCTCGCGAGCACGTCCGCCGTCGTCCCCGGCCAGCGATTTGTCCTGGGTGTCGAACTGACGATGGCCGACGGCTGGCACGTCTACTGGAAGAACCCCGGCGACGCCGGCCTTGCCACGGACCTCCAGTGGCAGGTGCCCAAAGGGTTCCAGGAGGAGCGGTTGCCCTGGCCCGTGCCCATCCGGTTCACCATGCCGGGCGACATCACGTCCTTCGGTTATGCCGGGTCGGTCATGGTGGCCACCCAGTGGATCGCGCCCGAAGACCTGCAGGTCGGAGAAACGGTCACGCTGGCGGCGAAGGTCTCCTGGCTCGCCTGCAAGGACCTCTGCGTGCCGGGCGAGGCCACCGTCCGGCTGACTCTGCCCGTCGCGGGGGAGCGAGAGGCGGCGAACGGCGACCTCTTCGGCACGTGGTCCGATCGACTGCCCCACTCCGCGCAGGACCCCAAGCACACGGTAGAGGTGTCCGTGGACCGGTCCGGCGGCCAGCAGGCGGGCGGGACCTACGCCGTCACGCTCGCATGGCCAGGGCCCGTGACGGGCGTGGAGTGGTTCCCGGTGCCCGGCCCCGCCGTGGAACTCTCGGACGTGAGGCTGACCACCGATGCGGACAGGCGGCGAACCGAGATCACCTTCAGGGCCTCGGTGCTGAAGGGCCTGAAACTCGACCGCGACACGATGGAGTCCGTCGTCGCCTACACGGACGCGACAGGCCGTCGGCGGGGCGTCCGGGTGGACGTTCCCCTGGTCGGCAAGAAGGAGGCGACACCCGCCGCGCCCTGATGGGTTTGGACCTCTGGAGACCCGCAACAGGTCGTTGCATGACCCCCTCTCCCTTGATGGGAGAGGGATGGGGTGAGGGTGACCAACCCGCATCTTGACGGTCATCCCCCTCACCCTGCCCTCTCCCGCCGGGGGAGAGGGATACGAAGCGGATTCTGAGTCGTTACCTTTCCCGTAAGGAGCATGCCATGCGTCGAACGCTGCTCGCGCTCGCCCTCGCGGCCACCGTGCTGGCGGGCGGCATCCTGGGCCTCGCGCCGCTTCTGGCCAAGGTGCCCCCTCTGCCCGACCCCAGCAAGCCGCGGGCCAAGGCGTTCGTCCTGACCGACCAGAATGGCAACCAGGTGTTCATGTCGAAGTTCCGGGGCCTGATCGTGGTCCTGGAATGGTGCAACTTCGACTGCCCGTTCTCCCAGCGCCATTACCGGGAAGAGACCTTCAAGAAACTGTACAAGAAGTACGAGTTCGGCATCCCCGGCCAGCCCGACCCCCAGCCTGCACCAAAGACATCGCGGAGAAAGAGGAAGAAACGCCCCAAGGTCGTCTGGCTGGCCATCAACAGCACCTACAACGCCGACGCCGACACCAACAAGAAGGCCGCCCAGAAGTACCAGGTGCCCTACCCCATCCTGGATGACCACCAGGGCAAGGTCGGACGCCTCTACGGCGCCGCCAACACGCCCCACATCTTCATCAAGGCGCCCGACGGCACCATCGCCTACCAGGGCGCCATCGACAACGACCCCGAGGGCACCACCGACCCCGACCAGCGGGTCAACTACGTCAAGGAGGCCCTGGAGGCCCTTCTGAGCGGCAAAGAGCCGGACACGCCGCAGACCAAGCCCTACGGCTGCAGCATCAAGTACGCCAAGCGGCGGTGACGGACCACAACGGGCTCCATCCTGCGTTGCCGGACTCAGGTCCGCCGCTTCCGCAGTACGAGTGCCGCGAATCCCCCGGCCAGCAGGGCAACCGTGGCCGGTTCGGGAATCGTCGCGATCCACGCTTCGCTATTCCCGTCGGGGTTGATGCCGGTGCCGACCACAGTCAGGCCGTCAGCGGATACGTCGGTTGCGGTCGTCAGGGTCCAGCCGTTCAGGTCGAGGCCGCAGATACTGGTAAGGACCTCGCGCAGGTTCCGCATGCCGCCGCTTTCCGTCCAGATGAACGCCTCGAAGACGGGGATGGGATCGGGACTCTGAATCTGAAGGGTGCCCTCCGTCGGACCGGCGACACTTTTTGGGAGCGTTGTATAGCCGGTGCTTGCGCGGCCGACCACGACCGAGCCGTCGGCCGAGACGGCCCGGGCCTCGCTCCAGGAGGCCCCTCCGGGCAGGTCTCCGAGTC
>CAZNSB010000568.1:0-3553 GCA_964575155.1 uncultured Planctomycetaceae bacterium
TCACGCTCCGCCGGACGCCCGCCAGGAGGACGGTCACCGAGACGGGCCGGGCCGTCACCGTCGGGGCGCGGACGACGATCTCGCCCTGCTCCACGCCGGCCCCCAGGGTGCCTGCCAAGGACACATCGGGCTGGGCCGAGAGAACGCGAATGGAATCGGGTTCGCACGCCTCAACGAACAGGGGATCGACCGCTGCTCGGCCGTCGGCCTGCCCGACGGGGATGGCAAGTTCAGTCAGGTCGACAAAGAGGGTGTTGGGCGCTTCCACGCAACTCAGGCCCCGCCACTGTCCGCCGAGTTGGAGGATGGCCGTCTTCTTCGCGGGACCCGTCGGGCCGGTTCTACCCGTGCCGCCGGTCTTGCCAAAGGGGCCCGTGGGACCTGTTTGCGTGATGGGGCTGGGACCGGTGGGACCGGTCGCCCCAACAGGCCCAGTGACGGGGTGGCCGGTGGGTCCGGTCGGGCCGGTGAATCCTTCGGCGTCCTTGCCAGTGGGTCCCGTCGGGCCCGTAGGGCCTGTAGGTCCTGTTGCCATGTCGTTCTCCTTTTCTCTGTGGTGCACATTTGCATGTGTGGCTGCACGGCGCTGCCACCGGGCCGAGCCGTGCGCGGTCGCCGTTCGCGGCACCGCCTTCATGTCTGCCCTGTAGCGGCCCGGTGCGATGGAGCGCACGAACCGCGCCGGTGTCTGCCCAGCAAACCGGCGGTCCGTAGCCAGGAAGGGCTACGCCTCCCCCACGGCCCGGAGGCTAGAGGCCTGCCTCCGACCCGTCCTTTCCGGCGCGCTGTCGGCAGATATCCCCCGCCCTGCGGAAGAGCGGCCTCAGGGCGTCAGGGAACCAGGATTCTCCACGAAGCCTCGCAAGATACGTCCCGAGGCTGCAGTAATCGTGCTGGGTGATTCGGATGCCGCGATGGGTCAGCGCCGCCGCAATGGCGGCATAGTAAAGCGTGGTCGTGACCGATTCCGCCGTCGCACACCGGCTGAGCCTGGCGAGGGTCTTGGCGTAGTCTTTCAGGGTCCTCAGGGCGCCGACGTCCGCCTCAGGGTCTCCAAGCAGACCCGCCAGCGAGGGATACCGGCGCATCGCCTCGCACGGCCGCCCCAGCACCGCGGGCACGGAGTCCGGCTTTGATGCGTCGAGCGGAATGGGTTCGTCGAGTTTGGCCCGGAGCAGGTCGGAGACGGGCCGCTGATCCTCAATCAGCCAGGACACGTCGTCCTCGGCCCCGACCTTCAGGAGGCCAGCCAACTGGTCCGCACGCAATCCGGACATTCCGGACTTCATGGCCACTCGCTCTCGTAGTCCCAATACCCGTTGCACGACAGCCGCAGACCCCGTGTATCCCCCGCCACGTGGATTGCCGTCTCCAGTAGAAAGTACACGGGCCGAGTCAGAATCTTGCGCTGCCAGCGGAGAGAATGGCGAACAGTTCCTCGATCTCTTGGTCGACGTCGGCGTCGGAAGCCACGAGCCATCGCACGTGACGCCCCAGCGCAGCCCGGAACCGGCGCTTGACCGTGACGATCATGTTCGAGGCCCTGGAGGGGGAGGAAATGCCGTAACGCTCGCAGACATCATTCAGCGGTAACGGAAGGGCGTCCTCCATGATCGGGCCAACCACGCGGGCCCGGAACGCCTGCCAGTGCGCCGCTTCGTCACGGTCGAGGCATTGCTGCTCGACCTCTTCCAGGACCTGCTCGAGCAAAGCGGCCGCCCACTGGCGGTGAAAAGCCCTTTCGGGCGTGGCGTCCCAGGCCTGGTCTGGAACGTCGAACGAGTCGATGTCCTCCATCGCGAGCAAGGCGGTATCCGGCCGCCGCTTCTGCGTGGCTTCGGCTCGATGAACGTTCAGGACGTATCGCTCCAGACTGGCGAGCAGGAAGTTGCGGAAGCGGCCCTTCGCCGCATCGGCCTTCTGGACGAGTTCGCGATTCAGAACCACCTCTGCGAAGAAACCCTGCGTCAGGTCCTTGGCCGTCTCGTTGTCGTATCCCTTGCGCCGGAGGTAGCAGTAGACGGGTTTCCAGTATCGCCGGCACACGACCTCCGTGGCCGCCCGACGCCTGTCTTCGTCCTGCGTCTGAGCCCGGAAGATGCCGGTCCAGTCAGTCGTCTCGAAACGGTCCCGAGGGCCACCCATACTTGTTCGGTCGCGCACGTGGTCTTCCCCAGCAGGCGGAACGGGCTCACTCAGAATAGCGGAATCACGTGAGAGTGCAACTTGTTCGTGCGGACGGCGCCATTGAGGAATGATCTCAAGGAGTGGTATCGGGTCGCACCAGGTACGTCACCGGTGGGCAATTTGCATAAGTCGGTCAGGCGGGACGCCACGGGCATCCCGAGAATCAGCGGGCCGCCCGCGTGGCCCAGTCCGCCGCTTTGAGAGCAGGAGGTGATGGACGTGGACTATAAGAAGGCTCTGGACATCGGCCGGGCGCGGGCCGAGGTGTCGGCCAAGGCCCTGCGGCGGTGGACTGGCGTGGAAGCCATGGTGTTGTGTGCTGTGAAAGTAGCACGGTGGCCGGAGCGTTGGATGCCCGTGGGTGAACAGAGCTACAAGGAGATCGTCCGGGACAACGGGTTTCGGGGCGGTGGCAAGTACTATCTGTTAGGCGTGGACGAAACCGGTGCGGTGAAGGCCTGCAGCAAGGAGAGGTTCCCGTTAGGCGAGGTACTCAGACTGGCGGACCGATTGCCGTTGCGCGTGGCGATGCGGGGCGAGGGCGAGCTGTGGAAGCGCCTCGAGGAGGAAGGCCGTCGCGTGGACGCACGGGAGCGTGCCTTGTGCGTGGAGGCGTGAGGCAGTCGCGTACATTTTGACGACGCACGGGTCAAGGGGCTCGCCGGCCATGCCGGCGGACCCTTCGTGCTTTCAGGCGAAGCAGCGAAAGAGCCTGAATTGAGAATAGAGGTGATCGTATGGCACAGGGCGATAAGCCCGTCAAGGAGTTCCGGGCAGGAAGCGTCCGGGCGAGCATCTGGCGAGACGAGGCCGTGGGCGACAACGACGAGACGTTCAGGGTCTTCAGCGTCCGCGTGGAGAGACGCTACAAGGACGCCGAAGGCAACTGGCAGTCGACCAGCCGGTTCAAGCGGAGCGGACCTGGCAGACCTCGAGCTCGTGGTGTTCAAGGCCAGGGAGTTCATTTCACTGAACGAGCGGGACCCGGGTAAGGAGTAAGCGAAGACGTCCCGGCCGCGGGGCCGGGGCGCGTCCGGATGCCAAAGGTATCCCGACAGACGTACCCAGGCAATTCGGCACGTATTGAGCGCGGGCTCTCTGGTGGCAGGCGTGTGGGGGAGCAAACTGACCGCTGTGCCAATTGCCCGTTTTGAGCCCTGTTGCTCCAGGGGTTCTTACCGCGCTGCAATCACCCATGCCGATGTGCCTGAGCTCACTCATTCTGCCTTCCGGCCTTCGGCCGCGGGAAAAGCCTGCGATAAGGCAGATGGCTCGCTCAGGCCAAAGAAGCCCAGGAGGTGATTGCACTATGCCAGGAACGCCGCCAACTTCCGGCTGTCCTTCGCATCGCAAACCTGGTAGGCTG
>CAZNSB010000569.1:0-3551 GCA_964575155.1 uncultured Planctomycetaceae bacterium
GGGTCAGCGGGACCACGACGGCGTTGCACACGGCCGCGACGGTCCCGCCGACGCCGACGTAGCGCAGGACCTTCGGCCACCCTTCGTCGGCCCAGAAGCGGTATTGGACCACGTAGGTGATGATCAGGGCGAACAGCGCGAAGCCCAGGTAGCTGGCGGCGGCGGCCAGGAGGGGCCCGGCCCGCCGGCGGGCGAGGCTGAAGACCACGTCGTAGGCCGCTCCCAGCAGGAAGATGGCGAGCAGGTGACAGGCGAAGAAGGGCTCGTTGAGGAACTTGAAGAGCATCGCCAGGGCGGCGATAGCCGCCGACGAGCCCGGCAGCGGGACGTGGACGCGGGCGACGGTCAGGATCGCGAAGGCGACCACGGCCAGGACGACCGGCGCCGCATGGCGCATGCTTTCCGATGAATACATCCACCCGCCCAGGTGCGCCTCCGACAGCCCCCACAGCCCGCCGCAGAACAGGATGCCGAGAACGTGTTGCCTCTTCATGGCCGGTGCCCTTTCGCGTCCCTCGCCGCCGCCGGACGACATCGTACCGCCGGCGCGCGGCCCATCAACGAAAATCCCTCCGCCGCCGAACCCGGAGGCAACCGGCCAGCAGCAGAACAAGCGAACCGGGCTCCGGAACGAAATCCTCCGAGCCGGTCGTCAGGAGCTGGTAGTAGTCAAACTGATTGCCCCCGTCGGCGTACTGCTCCAGGATCCCCGAGACGCTGTCGAAGTGGGCGCCCACCCGGACGAGCGGGTGGTACACGTCGCCGCGGTCGGCGTTCATGTAGTCGGTGGCCCAGCACTCGCCGGCCGGATCGGACAGGACGTAGTTGTCCCGCTCCTTGCCCAGGTCGGTCCCGGTGACGGTGACGTCCTCGACGGTGAGCAGCATGGACTCGAACTTCTCGGCCGAGTGATCTGCCACGTACCACTCCGAGGGGGGCGACTCGACGGGGGCGGCGATCTCGCCGGCGGCGACGACCTTGTGGGCGGGCAGGGGGTTGCCGGTGCCGGTCACCACGGCGCCGGCGGAGTTGCCGGACTTGTACTGAAGGAGCGTGTTGCCGACGAACTCCTCGACTTCGACGTTGCTTAGGCTGACCCAGTCGCCGACGGAGACGGCGTCGAAGAGGTCGCGCGTGGCGGTCCAGTCCTTCACCTGGATGCCGCCCCACCCGTCGCAGAAGGCGGGGTCCTGGAGGACGACCCTGGGCTTGAAGCCGGCGAACTTGTGGGTCACGACCCCGCCGGCGCAGTCGACGATCCGCCCGTTGTAGGTGCTGGTTCCGACGGCGTCGGCGGGCTGCTGGATCTGATAGGTTGTGAGGGGCTGGGCGCCGGCCCGCGCGGCGGCGCCTGCGGCGGCGGCGACCAGCGCCGCCGGCAACAGGCAACATCGAATTCCGATCATCTCGTCTTCTCCTTTTCGCCGCCGCACCTGCCTGCCTCCCTGCCCACCCCTGCCTGCCTGCGGCAAGCAGGCGGGTGCGGCAGGCAGGCGGGCCCCGCCGCCGGAAGCGGCGCTCTCAGTTCGCAGGGTACGGGAACCAGTCGGGATCGTCCCGCGGGGGGACCTCCAGGTCCGCCGGCCAATGGTCCTTCCAGACGCTCTCGGACCACTCCACGTGGTAGTCGCAAAACAGGATCGACCCGCCCAGAGCGCCTCCCCCCGACCGGTGCCGGGCGCTGAAGGCCTTGGGGTAGCTGCCGCAGTACTTCCCGGCGTCGCGGCAGGTGAGCTTCCCGTCGTAGCCCAGCGGGGGCTTGAGCAACTGGTCGAACAGCAGCACCACGCGGTGAGGCCCGACGATGAGCTGGGTGTTCAGGAAGCTGGGCATGGGCTCGCCCGCATCGCCCGGGGCCGGGCGGCAGTTCTCGTCCAGCTCCAGGCAGGAGTTCATGGCGTAGCTGAAGAACCCGTTGCGGCGGGGGTAGTAGCCGTAGTCCGAATCGGGCGCCAGCTCGGCGGCGCAGCACTGGAAGAAGGTCCCCGCGCCGGGCTTCTTCCAGGGCGGGTGGTCCCGCCACGGGGGCAGGTCGATCACCGGCGGGAGCACGTCCACCCACCCGAACCGGTCCGCCGGGCCGTGGTTCCGGTCCAGCCCGTCGCAATGGGGATAGAAGTCGCCGTTGTCGGCGGCGTACACGACAAAGGCGTGCCCCCACTGGCGGAGCTGGTTCTGGCAGAGGACGCGCTGGGTGAAGGCCCTGGCCCGGGCGAGGGAGGGCGCCAGCACGGCCGCCAGCAGGGCGACAATGGCCACGACGATGAGCAGCTCGACAAGCGTGAACGCGTCGGCGGGCGTGGACGCACGCCCGCCCTGCCGCACCCGCGCGGGAGGTTGTTCGAGCCGAGCCGACAATCCGCCGCCTCCTCCAACGGCTTCCTGAGCGTTATGCAAGCTGGAGCATAGCGGCTCCGGCCCGCGGCGGTCAAGACAAAAGCCGGGTCTGCCCGGGGGTTAGGAGCGGCGGAAGACCTCTCGGAACCGGGCGTCGACGATGGCGTTGATGCCCTTTCGGAAGCGGCGGTACCGCCCCAGGAGCTGGCGGGCCGCGCCGGTCAGCTCCGAGCCCCCCCCGCCGGCGCCGCCGGCGGTGCGGGCGAGAAGCTTCACCCCCAGCCGGCGCTCCATCTCGCCCACCCGGCCCCACAGCCCGCGATAGCTCATGCCCAGTGCCCGGGCGGCGGCCTTGAGGGACCCGGCCCGGTCGATCTGTTCCAGCAGGCGGGCCTTCCCGTCGCCGAAGACCGGCAGGCCGCCGACCTCCAGCCAGACCTTCGACTTGGGCTTGAGCCTCGGTCGGCGTGGTGGGGTCACGGCCGGTGCTCCTCCGCCCCGTCGGCACGTGCGGAAACGCGTTCGTGCCCGGCGTAGACGTTCATCCGCCGCCCGCGGAGGAAGCCCACCAGCGTCACCCCGAAACGCCGAGCCAACTCCACCGCCAGGGAAGTGACCGCCGAGGGCGACGCCAGCATGCCCACCCGGCAGGCGACGGCCTTGGAGACGATCTCCGCCGACAGCCTCCCCGTCGTCAGGACGAGCTTGTCGGAGAGCCCCACCCCATCCAGGAACGCCCTGCCCACGACCTTGTCGAAGGCGTTGTGCCGCCCAACGTCCTCGGCGACGAGGACGATCCCCTCCTCCCCGGCCAGGGCGCAGGCGTGGACGCCCCCGGTCTGCCGCCAGAGGGACTCCCTCGCCCGGAGTTCCTCGGCCAGCTCGCGCAGCCTTTCGGGGGAGACGACCGGCCCGGGGCCGAGGCGGCGGTAAGGCGGGGCATCGAGGTCCCGCCCCGTGCCCCCGCCCCCGCAGCCGCTGCCCCACGTCCACCGGGCCGACGTCGCCGCCAGGGCGTCGGCGTCGAAGTCCCCGCGGACCACCACCTGCCCCCCGTCGCCGAGGGCCTCCACCGAGGCCAGGTCCTCCCGCCGGCGGAGGGCGCCCTCGCCGAGCAGGAACCCCACGGCCAGAGCCTCCAGATCGGCCGGGAGGCAGAGCATGGCCAGGCGAGCGGGGCAATCCTGGATGTCCAGCTCGATCCGGGCCTCGGC
>CAZNSB010000570.1:0-3548 GCA_964575155.1 uncultured Planctomycetaceae bacterium
GAATTGGGCACGGCGGCGGGGAACGCGGCATCCTGCACGCGCGGGCGTGTGCCGGAGCCCGGGACCCGACGTGGGGCACTGGGGCGGGGTCTTTCCGTTGATTGAGGGGCGGCGGCGTGAAGAGGCGGGCGCTGATCCCGGCCGGGGCGGCGAGCGGGATTGTCGCGGCCGGTCGCGCATTGACACATTGAGATGCGTACACCCATAGACTGCTTGTGATGGGGCGGCGGCGGCGTTGGAGTTCCCGCCCGGGGCCCTTGTCCCCGGCGGCGCGGGCGGGTAGGGTGGTTGCAGCACCCCCGCCGCGGGCCGGGGCGGCGGGGATGTTTCCGGCCGGCATGAGGGAAGGTCTTCGATGGCGAGGCGAGCGATTGTGGTGGGCGCCTGTTTGGCGGCGTGGACGTGGGCGGGGACGGCGGGTCGCGGCGTCGGCGACGTGGTGGTCACCCGCAGCGGGTCGCGCTACGAGGGGCGGGTCACCGAGACGGAGGACACCATCTTCCTGACCACCCCTGCGGGGGCGAGGATGAGCTTTCCCAGGAGCATGGTGAAGGAGGTGATCGAGCAGGCGGCGCCGCCCGCGCCCGACACCCGGCCGGCGGACGGCGGGGCGAAGCCCGCCCCCGAAAAGCCGGCGCCCAAGTCCCGCGCCGAGATGATCCGGGAGAAGCTCATCAAGTTCTACCTGGAGATGTACGGCAAGCACCTGGTGAGTGCGGACTGGATCACGCGGGCGATGGCGGTGATCAGCCTGTCCCGGCTGGACGCGCCGGCGGCGACGGGCAGGCTGCTGGAGGTGTTGGAGCGAGACCGGTCGGTGCTGGTGCGGGTGTATGCCTGGGAGGCGCTGCACGCCCGGAACGGGTCGCTTTCCTCGCAGGACCGCCGGCGGTGGGCGTCGGGGGGGATGGCGCTGGTCCGGAAGAAGGCGTTGGGCGGGGACCTGCGGGTGGGGCTGGTTCGGCTGGTCGGTTCGGCCAGGCGCACCGCGGTCCACGACCAGTTCTTCCGCGAGCTGTTCAACCAGACCAGCCTGGCCCGCGCCGCGGATCGGAAGACCCTCGAGGCCATGCGCGACGCCCTCGCCGCATCCAGGAACCCCACGCTGATCTGGTGGCTGATCCGCGACATGAAGGACCCGCCCAAGGCCGCCCGGGCCGACTTCGTCCTCAGCGGGCTCAAGGGCGGCGTCGCGGCCAGGAGGTTCCCCCCTCCCCCCGCCAGGCAGCTCCAGCAGGAATGGGTCCGGTGGTACAAGGAGAACCGTTCCGCCCTGGACACCCCCCCCGCCCCGAAGCCCTACACGGGGCGCTCCGCCCTGCTCCCGCCGGCCGAAAAGATCCAAGACCCCAAGGACCCCAAGTGGCACAAGGACCTGGAGCTTCCCCGGCTTCACCTGGGGCAGCTCGCGGTCGTCTTCTGCGTCGACAGCACCGGCTCGATGCGGTCGGCCATCGAGTGGGTCAAGCGCGACATCATCCGCATGATGCGGGCGCTGGCCCTCGTCAGCCGGGAACGTTACATCGGCGTAACTCTATACAACGCCCAGGGACAAATCGACGGCAATTACCCGCTGACCGACAACGCCCCCGCCCTGGCCAAAGCCGTCCAGAACTGCCGCGCCCACGGCGGGGGGCAGGAGGCCGTGCTCGAAGGCCTCGAAACCGCCGTCGACAAGCACCCCTGGCCGAAGGGCCGCTCCTGTCGGAAGTACGTCTTCCTCGTCGGCGACGAGGCGCCCGCCACCGGCACCATGACCCGCATCGAGCAAGTCGTCACCGAGGCCGCGAAGCGCGGTTTTCACTTCCACTGCCTCCAGGTGCGGACGCGGGTGCTGGAGTTCGACCGGATCGCGGCGTGGGGCGGAGGGCGGTCGCTCATCGTCGACTTCACCAGGGGCAAGCGCGTTTCCTACGTGCCCGTGAAGGGCGCGCCTCCGCGCCCGCTCCGCCCGGGGAGCGTCCTCGTCCGGAAGATCGACGAGGACCCCTACCGGCTCATCATCGGCTCGGTGGTCCGCGACATCCTCACCGAGGCCTACCACGACCGCGTCGATCCCTTCGTCCGCGTGCTCCTGGAGCACCTGGAGGGATTGGAGACGAAGTAGCCCCGCCCGCGCCGCCCGTGACGCCTCCGGCCGGGGGCCATCCTCACAGCCTCAGGCTGAACGTGATCTGCACGACGTGCGCCCGCCCGAACTCCGGGCGGAGCTCCGGCAGCACGTCGTACTGGTAGCCGACGTCCAGCCCGCAGTGCCGGGAGAGATGGATCCCCACCCCGCAGGTCACCCCGGCGTTGCCGCGGACGTCCACGGACGCCCCCGCCCGCACGAAGAGCCACTCCAGCAGCCGGTGGTCCACCCCGGTGGAGAACCGGTGGTTGTAGAAATGCCCGCCCAGGTCGTTGTCGAAGAACCCGAACTGGTAATCGAGGAAGACGGTGGAGTAGTCGGCGTATTCGTACGATACCCCCGGGCGGACCACCACCTGCTGGGGGACGCCGGTCGATTTGACCCACGCAGGAGGGAACTGCCGCAGGTCCAGCTGCTTGGCCCGGAACGGGGCGAAGCCGTACTCGAACACCAGCCCCGTCAGCCACTTCTCCGCCGGCTGGTACAGCCCGCCCAGGCGAAAGCGATAGCTCTCCGCGTGCGACTCGGAGACCCGCATCTGCCCCATCTTGTAGACGACCTCGGCCTGGCTGAAGTTGAAGTTCGCCCCCACGCCGAAGTCGCCAAGCCGCTTGCCCCAGGTCAACTGGAACGTGTCCACCCGGTAATCGAACGTGAGCTGCTGGCGGTCGCGGTGGCGGTTGCTGCGAATCTGGGCGACCGTAGGCTGGAAGGTGCCCCAGCGCCGCGTGTCCCACGTGACCGACTCCCCCGTGATGTGAAGCCGGTTGCCCTGCTCGAAGAGCACCGGCGAGTAGTACGGCGCCACCACCACGCCGAACTTGTACGGCAGCTCCATCCACCCCGCCGACGCCGGGTTGATCGCCGACGACCACCGGCTCGCCGAGGTCCCCCCGCCGCCCGCGGAGACCTCCGTGAAACGAATGAATGCCGGAGGTAAACGAAGCGAGAAAGGCACGTCGCTGTAGTCGCTGCCGGCCAGGGCCGCCCCCGGCCGGAGAAACCACAGCACCAGAAAGACCACCCACGCGAGGCGGGGCAGCGAATCCCGCGCTGTGCTCATTGGCAACTCCCGTGCGTCCACCGGCTCCGGGCAGCGGGTGTCCGGCCGCAGCCAATCCCGCCGCCCCCCGCAAGCCACTCGCCCAGGCGAATCTTCGGGCCGCGGCGGTCAAGTGTCAATCAGCAATTCCCTCCGCCCGTGTACGACCAGTTTTTCTGGCAAGACATAGCTGGCTGGTTGACATGCTGTTGCGGCTTGGAGAGAGTAGAAAGTTGAAAGTAGACCGCGGGAGAAGTCTCGCTGATAGCCCATGATCGTTCGCCCCGGTATGCCTTGGGCCCTTCTTCTACTTTCTACTGACTACTTTCTCCCGCTCTGTGTGCGACATCTTTTCCTGCCAGGAAAAGATGTCGC
>CAZNSB010000571.1:0-3527 GCA_964575155.1 uncultured Planctomycetaceae bacterium
CTCAACACGCCCGTGCTTCACCGGGTTGAGGTGAATGTAGTCGACGTGCATCCGGAAGTCGCGGGCGTCCCGTATGGTGTGCTCCCAGAACCTGCGCTGCCACACGCCGCGGAGTCGATGTCGGCGTTGCCCGGCGGGCACCGGGGCCTCTCGGCCGCCGGCGGCGAGATACCATTGGGTGAAGCGTTTCTTGAGGATCGCCAGCCGAGGCGAGTAATCGGTGTCCTCCGCGCGCATTCGCCAGATCATGTGCAGGTGATCCGGCAGCAGCACGATGGCCTCGGTCCGCCACGGCCGTTCGCCGGCCGTGCGGCGGAGGGCCTCACGCAACGCCTCCCGGGCGGATTCGTCGGCGAAGATCTCGCGGCGGCCACGGGTCACCAACGTGAAGAAGAACACCAGCCCATGGTAGTTTCGACGATACCGCGGCATGGGAGAAGCGTACCGCCAGATCGTTGCGCGAGCAACAAGTTGCTCGCCCTACGGGTTGGCCAGGCGGCGGAGGAGTTGGTGGACCTGATCGAGCGTGTCGAGCCCGTGGACGGAGAGCATCAGGCCGTCGGGGCCGAGGGCTTTGGTCAGGGCAATGGCGGTGTCGGCGTCACAGGCGATCCAGAGCGAGCGTTTTCGCCGGCGGACCTCGCGGAAGAAGTCGAGCCACTGAAGCGGCGGGGGCGCCGGCGGCTCGGGGTTCCACTGGATGGCGTGCAGCCTGGGCAGCGTGCAGAGCTGGTCGAGGAAGCGGGTCTGCGGCGTGCCGTCGAGGTGGTAGCAGGAGTAGTCCATGTAGGCGGTGACGGCGCGGAGGTAGGGCATCACGAACTCGCCGAACATCTCCGGGGAGAGCATGATGGCGAAGTCGCACTGGACCATCTCGCACTTTCCGGGGGCGTAGATGCCGGCCCAGGTGATCGACTGGGCGTGCCCGAACCGGCCGATGGTCGAGAACAGCTCCGCGTGCGCCCGCAGGGCGATCTCATCCAGCCGGGCCGAGAAGCGCTTCACGTCCTCCGCCCGCTCGAGAAGGTCGACGCAGAGCGCCTCGACGCCGCGGAGCATGCTCAGCGTGGTCAGCCCGTCCAGCAGCGGCGGGGCCGACAGCAGCCCACGCTCCCCCACCCGCTCGCCCAGCAGCCGCAGCGACCTCTTGAGCATCCCAAGCACCGGGTCCTCGCAGGCCAGCTCCGGAAGCGGGCCCTCGTAGAGGCCGGGGATCTCCTCCATCCAGGTGGTCTCCGGGCGGTATTGCAGTTTGGCCCCGGCCAGGGCGCCCGGGACGACGAGGCTGTGGCCGTAGGAGGGAAACAGCCCCGGCATGGTCTCGGCGGGAAAGAGGTGCCCGTCGAGCAGCCATTCGGCCTGGGCGGCGTGGAAGTCCGGGTCCATCTCTCGCTGGGGTCGTGGGCGCGGGTCGGGCGTGGCCTCGGGGGCGCCGGGCCTGGGGACCCGGCAGATGACCGCGGGTCGGCCGATGGCCGAGCCGTTCCACCAGGCCTGTACGCGCCGCGCGGCGTCCTGGAAGTCGGGCTTGACTGAACATCTCGGCGCCATGGGCGAATTCCCGTTCGGGTCCGGGGGCGTCTGGGTGCGGCGGGCAGAGTATAACCCACCCGAGGCCGGTGGAAGGGCTGGAAAACGGGCGTGGGCGTTTGCCTGTGAGGTTGGCGAGAAGTCCCGGAGGGCGAAACGGCAAGCCAGCGGCTGGGGGCTCAGTCGGCGTCCTCGCCGAGCAGCCCGTGGGAGCGGAGCTTCTTGCGGAGGGTGGTGCGGTGGATGTCGAGGGCGGCGGCGATCCGCGCCTGGTTTCCTTTGAACCGTTTCATGGCCGCGGCGAGCACGGGGCGCTCCCACCGCCCCAGCAGGCGGTCGAAGGCCTTGGGCCGGCCGGAGGCCAGCAGCTCATCCAGCAGCGTTTCGGCCCATTTCTCCAGGGGCGCGGCCTCGGGGGGCACGACGGGTCGGCGGAGGGCGTCGGGCAGGTGCGCCGGCGCGATGGGCTGCCCGGCGGCCATGGCGGCGGCGGCGGCGATGGCGTTGCGAAGCTCGCGCACGTTCCCGGGGAAGCTGTAGGCGTTGAGGATGCCCCGGGCGTCGTCGGTGATCCCCGCGGAGGCGGCGACGCCCAGGAAATGGTCGATCAGCAGGTGGACGTCCTCGCCGCGGAGGCGCACGGGGGGCAGCTCGATGGTCACGCCGGAGACCCGGAAGAACAGGTCCCTGCGGAAGCGACCGGCCAGGGCGGCGGCGCGCAGCGGGCGGTTGGTCGCGGCGATCACCCGCACGTTGGCCCGGCGGAGGTCGGACGAGCCCACCCGGTAGTACTCCCCGTCGTCGAGGAACCGCAGCAGCCGGGCCTGGGCCTCGGCCGACAGGTCGCCCACCTCGTCCAGCAGCAGCGTGCCGGCGGCGGCGGCGGCGACTTTGCCCTCCGAGGCCGTCTCCGCCCCGGTGAAGGCGCCCCGCTCGTGCCCGAACAGCTCGCTGGCGATCAGCTCTCCGCTCAGCAGCGAGCAGTTGACGGCGACGAAGGGCCCGGCGCGGCGCCCGGAGTAGCGGTGGACCGCCCGCGCCACCAGCTCCTTGCCGGTGCCCGTCTCCCCCTCGATCAGCACGGGCATGTCCGAGGAGGCCACCAGGGCGATCTGCTTGAAGACCTCCTGCATCTGCGGGCAGCGCCCGACCATGGCCGAGTCGGGCACCGCGGCGGGGGCGGCGGCCTTCAGCTCGGCGCTGCGGCGCCGGTGCTCCACGGCCGCCGACAGCACCGTCCGCAGCGTGTCCATGTCCACCGGCTTGAGGAGGTACTCGAAGGCGCCGCGCTGGACGGCGGCGACGGCCGTCTCCATCGTCCCGTGGGCGGTGATGACCACCACGGCGAGGTCGGGATGGTCGGCCTTGATCTTCGGCAGCGCCTCCAGCCCGTTCAGGCCCGGAAGCTGGATGTCCAGGACCATCACGTCGAAGGCCTCGGCGGCGAGGGCCTTCAGGCCCCCGTCGGCGTCGCCGGCCGTCCGGGCGTCGAACCCCATCGACCGGGCCAGTTCGGCCAGGGCCCAACAGATTCCCGGCTCGTCGTCGACGATCAGGATGTTGGGTTTTTCGGGCATCGAGTTCGGGGTCCAGGCGCGTTCTTGGCCCGAGAGCACGGATTTCACAGATCAAGACGGATTACACGGATGAGACATTGCTTCCTTTATCGGTGCAATCCTCTTTCAATCCGTGGAATCTGTGTGTTCCGCGGGCAGCGTGATCTCGGCGGCGGCGCCGGTGTCGGTATTGTACAGCCTCAACCGGCCTTGTGCCTCTTCGACGATCCGCCGGCAGATGGACAGGCCCAGCCCCGCCCCGGCGCTCTTGGTGGAGAAGAACTCCTCGGCCCGGCCTTCCAGGACGGGGGGGGGGAAGCCTTTGCCTTCGTCGCGGATGCAGACGGTGACGCCCTCGGGGGCGGCGCGGGCCTGGACGCGGACGGTCCCGCCGGCGGGCGAGGCCTCGACCGCGTTGAGCAGCAGGTTCAGCAGCAGTTG
>CAZNSB010000572.1:0-1105 GCA_964575155.1 uncultured Planctomycetaceae bacterium
TCGTCGGGTCGCGGAGGTCCTGCCCTGCAATCTCCAGGGAGACGTAATGGCTGTGGGAGGGGTTGTCGGAATAGGGCTGGTAGAACTGGGTGATCACGTGGACGCTGCCGGCGGCGTTCTCGGCGGCGGAGGCGTCGGCGACGGCGTCGGCGCCGTCGGCCCAGAGGCTGTCCGTCCCCGCCCCGCCGTGGAGGGCGTCGCTGCCGCCCCCGATGCTCACCAGCAGGTCCTCGCCGGCCCCGCCGTAGACCGTCCCGCTGCCGGCGCCGCTCGCGAAGATCGTGTCGCCGTCGTCGCCGCCGTAAAGCGACGCCGACAGCGTCACCGAGTGCGCCACCCGGATGACGTCTTCGCCCCCGAAGCCGTGAACCACGATGCCCGAGACCGACTCCTGGAAGCTCTGGCTGCCGGCCGAGGTCGTCACCGTCACCGTGCCCGCCGACTCGCTCAGGGTGATGGCGTCGTCCCGGTCGGTGCCCAGGACCCACAGTTGCAGGGCGCCGCCGGCTCGGTATACCGCGGCGAGGACGGTCTGGCCGGGCGCGGGGTCTGTGGGGGCGGGGGGGACGACGTCCTCGGCCTCGACGGCGACGCGGAGGAGGTAGTACCCGGTGGCGGCGCCGTCGTCGGCGCCGGCGGCGAGGTAGTAGGTCTGCCCGGCGGCGATCTCGACGCTGGCGGTGGAGGGATTTCCGTCGCCGGCGTCCTGGCCGACGGCGAGGACGCCGCCGGCGGCGTCGAAGACGGTCAGGCCCGCGTCGAACCCGCCGCCCCAGCCGATGGGCTCCACGTCGACCTGCATGCTCCCGCCGACGGGGGCGACGAGCTTGAGCACGTCCACGTCGCCGACGTAGTTGATCCTGCCGCTGGCGTACCCGGTCCCGGCGGCGTACAGGCGGAGCTGCCCGGCGTCGGCGAGGGTGTTGCCGTAGTCGTCGACCGGGGAGCTGGTCATTCGCAGGGCGTAATCCCCGGAGGTCCCGCCGGCGCCGTAGGCCCCCACCAGGTACGTCTGGCCGGGGCGAACGTACAGGGCGATCCTGCTGTCCTGCGTGTCCCGCGAGGCGTTGTCGTTCCAGCGGACCTGCCTGCCGTCGGCGTCGTA
>CAZNSB010000572.1:1205-3521 GCA_964575155.1 uncultured Planctomycetaceae bacterium
CGGAGGCGTAGTTGATGCTCCCGTAGACGTACCCGCCGCCGTTGTACCAGAGGTACAGGCTCCCCGCGTTGTCCAGCCGGTTGCCGTAGTCGTCCGGGGGCGAGCTGGTCAGGCGGAGGTCGTACGCCCCGGCAGACTCGCCGGCGCCCGAGGCCTCCACGAAGTAGGACTGCCCGGGGCGGACGTACAGTCGGATCTGGCTGTCCAGCGTGTCCCGCGAGGCGTTGTCGTTCCAGCGGACCTGCCTGCCGTCGGCGTCGTAGACCCGCAGGGTCGCGTCCAGCCCGCCGCTGCCGGCCAGGTCGATCGTCAGCGTCCCCGTCACCGAGGTGGTGACCCGGTAGGCCAGGGCCTCGCCGGCGGCGAGGTCGCCGGCGGCGGAGACGTCGCCGATCTGGGGCAGGTCGAGCGGGGTCGCCGCGGCCAGCTCCGGGGCCAACGTCGGCTGAACCCTGAAGAAGTACCAGCCGGTGTTCTCGCCGTCCCCGTCGACGGCGAGGAAGTAGGTCTGCCCGGCCTCGACGTTGAAGTCCACCCCGTCCTGGTCGCCCTCGGCGAGGAGCGCGCCGTCGGCGTCGTAGGCCAAGAGCTGCGTCTGGAGGGCGCCTCCGCGGTAGCCCATGGGCCGGACTCGCACGAGCCCCGCCTCGGGCGCGACCATCCGGAGCATGTCCACGTCGGAGGCGTAGTTGATGCTCCCGTAGACGTACCCGCCGCCGTTGTACCAGAGGTAGAGGGTCCCGGCGTTGTCCAGCCCGTTGCCGTAGTCGTCGTAGACGGCCGCGGCCTCAGGGGGCTGGGGGGAGGCGACCGACTCGAGCACGGCGGTCGCGTCCATGAGCAGACGCTGTTCGAGCTGTTCCAGGACGGGGGTCGAGCTGCGCTTGGAGTTCATCGTTTGCCTCGGCGGTGTCATTGGGTGCCAGATTCCGGCCGCCTCCGAGGCAACGAGCTGCCGGTACTGCAGGTACGACTCTCCCGAGGCTCCAGAGGGAAGGTACGATTTGCGTCCGGCTCCGGGCAAGTCGGCAAGACGGAATAATTCCTACAGTTACGCGCCCGCCCCCCCGCCGGACGGGACAGCCCCGCTCCCCTGTTCCATCGCCGCCGGGGTCGGGTACAATGCGGGGGAAAGCCGAGGCGCATCCGATGATCGGAAAGGGCACCACGAGCGGGACGTTGACGGAGGCCGAGGCCCGCCGGATCGTCCGCGACGCCGCCGAGGCCATGGCGCCCGGCCGGGGCGGCGTCCTGGCGATCGTCCCCGATCACACCCGCACCTGCCCCCTGCCGATGCTGGCGCGGGCGCTGCACGAGGCCCTCGCCGGGCGGGGCGGGAAGCTCGACTTCCTCGTGGCCCTCGGCACGCACCCGCCGCTGAGCGACCGGCAGCTCTGCCGACTGTTCGGCGTGGCCCCGGGGCGGTGGGAGGAGGCCTTCCCGCACAGCAGGGTCTTCAACCACGAGTGGCGGAACCCCGACGCCCTCCGCCGCGTCGGCGCCCTCACCGAAGAGCAGATCGACCGCATCACCGCGGGGCGCTTCCGAATGGCCGTCGACGTCACCGTCAACCGCCGCATCTTCGACTACGGCCGGGTGCTTCTGGTCGGGCCGGTCTTCCCCCACGAGGTGGTCGGCTTCTCGGGGGGGAACAAGTACTTCTTCCCCGGCGTCTGCGGGGCGGAGCTGCTGGACTTCTTCCACTGGCTCGGAGCGGTGATCACCAGCCCCAGGATCATCGGCACCAAGCACACCCCCGTCCGCGCCACCATTGACGCCGCCGCCGCCATGCTCGACGTGGACGCCCGCGCCCTGTGTCTGGTGGTCACCCGCGAGGGCCTCGCCGGAATGTACTTCGGCACCCCCCAGGCCGCCTGGTCGGCCGCCGCCGACCTGTCCGGGCAACTCCACGTAACGCTCCTCGACCGGCCGTTCCATTCCGTCCTCGCCCGGGCGCCGGAGATGTACGACGATATCTGGACCGCCGGCAAGTGCATGTACAAAATGGAATGCGTCGTCGCCGACGGCGGCGAGCTGATCATCTACGCCCCGCACGTCACCGAGATCTCCTGCACCCACGGCGGGGTCATCGACGAGGTCGGCTACCACACCCGCGACTACTTCCTCGCCCAGTGGGAAAAGTTCAAGCACCGCCCCTGGGGCGTGCTGGCCCACTCCACCCACGTCCGCGGCATCGGCTCCTACGACCGCGGCGTCGAGAAATGCCGCATCCGCGTCACCCTCGCCACCGCCATCCCCGAGGCCCGCTGCCGGAACGTCAACCTCGGCTACCGCGACCCCGCCACGATCGACCCC
>CAZNSB010000573.1:0-335 GCA_964575155.1 uncultured Planctomycetaceae bacterium
GTCCGCATCAAGCTCGCGCTCAGTCGGAGGCTCCTCGGCATCCGGATCGTCACCACCCTGCGCGTGCACTACCAGTTCCGCAGCGACACCCAGGGCGAGACGCCAGGCGAACTGAAGTCCGGCCGGAGCGACTTCCGGCAGCAGCTTCAACGGTGGTGCCGGCCGGCGGATACGTGGGTGAAGTTCTTCGTTTGGGCGGACAGCTTCGAAACGTACCTTGCCGCCGCCGAGATCGCCGCCCGGCAGGGGCTGGATGCGGGCTGGCTGCCGTATGACAAGGACGAGGAATTCATCATCGGCACCAGCCCGCTGCGAGAAAGCTCCGACAAGGACAA
>CAZNSB010000573.1:345-3498 GCA_964575155.1 uncultured Planctomycetaceae bacterium
GAATTCATCATCGGCACCGGTGGGGGCGGCGAGACCGTTACGGGGCCGCCAAAGTGAGCCGCACCCAGCCCAAGCTCATCGTCGTCACCGGGCCGAAGCGCCTCGGGCCGTTCCCCCTCGCCTCCCCCGCCGCACCCATCACCATCGGGCGGTTCGAGGGCAACCCCGTCTGCCTGCCGGGGGAGCGGGTCTCACGCCAGCACTGCCGCCTGATCCACGGCAACGGCCAGTGGTTCGTGAAAGACCTGGGCAGCCGAAACGGAACCTATCTGAACAACGTCCGGGTCACCGGTGTGAGGGAGATCAAGGACGTGGACATGCTGGGCGTGGGAGAGTACAAGCTCCAGTTCCTGGCGCCGCCGGCGCCGGCGCCGGCACCGGCCAGACGCGGGCCTGCGGCCGGGCAGCGTGGGGCGGCGACGACGGAACGTCGCCCTGGGGCGCATCCCCGACCAGCGGCCGCGCCGTCCACCGCCCCAGCCCGGAAGCCAACGCGCCCCGCGCCGCCGGCGCCCGTCCGCCAGCAGCAAGCGCCTTCCCGCCGAGACCGACCCGCCGGCAGCGGCGCCCTGTCGAGGCTGCAAAAGGCCTCGCTCACGGCGAAGCATGTTGCGGCGGCGGTCGTCGCCGTGACGTTGATCTGCGCCATCGGGTTCATTCTGGTCGGCCAGCGGTGGGGGCGGGGTTCTCCGGCCCACCCACCCGAGCCTGGAAGGTCCGCCGGCCCCTCGCCGCCGGCGCCGCCCCCGGTCACGGACCCGCCCCCGCCAGGCCCGCGGGCCCTGCCCGGCGGGACCAGCAAGTTCCTCGATTGCCGCGTCCGCTCGGCGATTATCCAGGCAATGATCCGCGCCACGAACACCTCAAGACCGACCCGCGCGAGCCTGCGGGCAGGCTCCCCCCTGAGCATAAGGATCCATGCCGAGGACAAGGCCTTCCGGGTCCTTCGCTCCTGGGAAGGGAATATGATCTGGACCGGCCTCCGGGCGAAGCTTCAGGGAGGAGCGGTGGGGCTGAAGCTTCAGTCCACGGAAAGGTTCTTCCTGGGACAAAAACGCATACCTGTCGGGACGATCCTGACGCGCAGCGCCAAGGGGTGGGAAATGGCAACGCCTGACGTGAAGAAAAGCGGCGGCGCCAATAGCTAGGGCCCCGGGAACGGTCTGCGAGGAGGTCCATTTCAAGCGGATCGCGCCGGTCGAGGCAGTGGCCAAAGACCAGACCAGATGGGAACGGATGCGGAAGGGCGCCGAGCTTACCCGCGACGCGCAGCTCGGCAAGCTGGCGACACCTGCCGCGAAGTACAGTGGAAGGCCGAGGCCATCCCACACCTCCCCGGGAGGGAATAGTAGTGTGAATCCGGGGCCACCGTTTCAGGGTCGGAAGCGTATTTATCTTACGGCTTTGCCTCAGCTTACCGGCCAGGCCGGGCGGGGCTCGAAAGGCACTGTCCTTCCGCGCCGGCCAGACTGAGGGATATTTTGCCAGCGGCACCAAGCCACAGGACCTGCCGGGAGCAGGGCGGATCGGGGAGAGCGTCTTGACCGAGCCGGAGAGCCTGAAATCCGCGATCCGGAAATGCCGGGCCCAGGCCGAGGCCGGCCGGAACATCCCCCACGCGTTCTACCGCATGGGCAGGTGTCACTTGTCGCTCAGGGAACCGTACGAGGCCCTGCATATGTACGCCAAGGCAGTGAGCGAAAGCCCGGACAGGCAAGCCATCGATGCTGCGCTGAAATCCTTGGAGAGGCTTGGCCCGGCCGTGGAGGATGTCCCGGGGGCGGAATGGGTGCGGCGATTCCTGATCCTGGCGGGCGTCGCCCGGTCGGCCGCGGAAGAGCCGCCGGACTCGCTGAAAGTGATGGCGTCCGAGAAGGGCAAGCCGGTCCGAGGCCGCATCGTCATCGTCGCCGGCGGAGGCGACAGCGGGCAGCGGTGGACACGAGATCATCGCCGGACACTTCCGTCTGCATTCGAGGGCTTCCTCGGCACAATCATCTTTGTCGGGACGGGGAGGGATATCCGGGGGCTGGCCAGAGATATCGCCGCCGCCTGCCGGAGGGCCCGGACGATCGGCTACGTCCCGTCCGGCGCGTCCGCCGAGGCGGACGTGCGCCCATACCAGGAGATACGCCGTACCGGTGCCCGGGACTCCAGCCCGCTGGAGCCCCTGCAAGCCTGGGCCGACATCATGGCGTCCGGCACCGCATTGTCAGAGGTCAAGCTTCTCGGTTTCGGGGGCGGGGCGGTCGCGGCAGGGGAATATCGGATGGCGCTGGCGTTCGGGGCGAGCGTGGCCCTGATCTCCGGCAGCGGCGGGGCCGCTTCCGACCTGCTCGCCGACGATGGCTGGCGCGGATCGAAGAGGCTTCACTGGCTGCCCGGCGACGCGATGACGATCCGGGCGTTCATCGGCCCGGTGACTTCCCGCTTGCAGGCCGACGTCCGGGAGACCATCGCCAGGGCCATTCACGAATCCTATCGGCTCGACCGGGCCGGGAGGCACCCCGGCCCGGATCCGTCCATGGCGGACTGGGACCAACTCGTGGAGTACCTCAAGGAGTCCAACCGGCAGCAGGCGGATCACATCCTGGAGAAGCTCGCCGTGCTCGGCTGCACCGTGTACAAGGCGAAGAAGCGCAGCAGCGTTTTCCGTAGGCGCTTCACCGGCCGGCAGATCGAAGTGATGGCGGAAATGGGGCACGGGCAGTGGAACGTCGAGCGGATCCTCGATGGCTGGACGCTGGGCAAGAAGAAAGACGTGGACAAGAAGATCAGCCCGTACCTCGTGGGCTGGAAGGAGCTTCCCGAAGAAGCCAAGGAGCTGGACCGCCGCACCGTCCGTCGCATCCCCGACCTCCTCGCAAGAGTCGGCCTCGAAATCCGTCGCAGACCGTGAGGAAGCTGGTTGGTCCGCGCCGCGTGGGCGGCGGGCTGGTTGCCCGGCCCTCGGCCAGATGCCAAGTCGGACCGGACCGGCGGTGTGTGTTGACAGAGGCCGGACCCGCCCATACAGTCTGGGCGGTACCCCGTCCGCTGGGGCTGCTTCCGGCCCGGCCCGTTCCGAGACGAAAAGGGCGATTCGATTTTGCCATCGGGTTTTGAGAGGAGACAACCGCCATGGGAGACCTCCAGTTCAAGACGGTCCAGGTC
>CAZNSB010000574.1:0-387 GCA_964575155.1 uncultured Planctomycetaceae bacterium
GCCGAAGGTTTTTCCCAAGGCCGATGTAACCTCTTCCCCCCCGCCGGCCACTGGCAGGGCGAAAGGAGATCAGCGATGAACTCCCATGCCAGGAAGCTCATCGGGGCGATCGCCGCCGCGGCACTCGCCGTGCTTGCGCCGGCTCCCCCGGCCGAGGGGGCAAGCCGTCCTGCCCTTCGTAACAAGCTGCCGAGTCGAGGCTTATCCGGCCGGGGAGGGCGGAGGACACGGCCTCGCGCGCGCCTGCCCCGCCGCGGCAACCAGCCGCGGGCGCGGGCCTCCGACCGGCGCGGCGACCGCCAGCCGGATCCCCGGCGCAGCGCCCCGCCGACGCGGCGGCACCGCGACGAGCCCTCCCCCCGGCGGCGCCCCGGCGAGAAGCCCCCC
>CAZNSB010000574.1:397-3493 GCA_964575155.1 uncultured Planctomycetaceae bacterium
GCTTCAGCGGCGTGGGGCTGCTGGGGAAAGTCCAGGTCGCCCGCACAACCCACGATCTGCTGCTCGCCTCCGGCCGGCTGGAGATCCTCGCCCCGCGCCGCGGCGCCGCCTGGCGGACCGGGCGCGACCACTGGGTCCGATGGCGGGCCGGGCGCCGAGTCCGGAACGTCCAGATCCAGTTCTCCCTCGACGACGGGCGCACCTGGCAGCGTGGCCGCCTGCCGGCGAGCATCCCCGCCCGCACGGGTGGGTTTCGTCTCCGGCTGCGGCACGAGCGGCGGCTCGTGACCCGCAAAGCGCGGATCCGCATCCTCGACGCCGACCGCCGGGTCGTCCTGGCCGTCAGCGAACGCTTCCGGATCCTCGCCGGGTGGGACGACGAGGACGACGGGCTCGACCTGAGCCATCGCCGCCGGGACCGCTACGAGAACGACGACAAGCGCGACCGGGCCTCGGACATCGGCGTGCTCGTCGCCCAGACGCGGACGATCTACCCCGACGAGGATGAGGACTGGATCCGCTTCGTCCCCCGCCGCCGCGGGCGGCACCTCCTCCGCGTGAGCCTCACGACCACGCCGCTGAAGTGCGAGGTCTGGGTCGGGCGGCGCGACGGGCGGGAGCGCCGCGTCAAGAAGATCAAGTTCCCCCGCGGCGGCGGGGCCATCCTCCTCGACGCCGCCGACGCCCGCATCGCCTGCTTCAAGCTCAAGATCGAGGCACAGGACGACGACGACACCGGCCTCTACCACATCCGCGTCCTGCCCCTGCCCTAGCAGCCCGTTGAAGAAGGGCGCCCGTGGTGACATGGGCGTCTCGCCCATGTCGTAAGCTCTCGCCCGTCGAAGGCCTTGGTACACGGGCAAGACCTGCCCGCCCTGCCTGCCTGCCTGCCCCTGCCTGCCTGCGGCAAGCAGGGGGGTGCGGCAGGCAGGCGGGCGGCAAGCAGGCAGGTGGGAGGCGGGTGCACGTGCCCCGGCGGAAGGTCCCCGCCGTGAGGCGGTTCTCTGCCGACCAGATGGTCACGATTTAGCTCTGTTGCGCGGCGATGGCTCGCATCCACTTGCGGCGTCCGAGTCGCGCTGCAGGGGTCATGGCCTATGGCGAAGACATGGAGAACTATCCCTCAGCAAGAGGGTTCTCCCGCGGTGTGCGATGTCCGCAGCGTTCCCCGTGAAGAAAGAAGGAATGCGGTTGACGTTCGGTATTTGTTAGATATCATTGAGTCCTGCTGTAGTGACATCGCTGGGCGCCGCTCGCGGAGCAATGGCTTGTGGCCTAGCCGCGATTGGCCGATAAGGCTATGTGGCGGTGACACCTCCAGCAGATCCGCCCGCGGTGGCCGAACAACTCAAGGGAAAGGCAATGACAGGCGGGAAACTGCAATCCTTCGGCGGCGGGTGGACCGAGCTGAAGCTCCGCATGCTCAACGAATACCTGGCCGCCTATGCGAAGGCCCTGAAGAACCAGCCGTTCGAGCGGGTCTACATCGATGCCTTCGCCGGGACGGGCTACCGCGAGGCGGCCCAGGATGACCCTGACGTCGGGTTCTTCGCTCCAGAGCTGGCCGATGATGATGCGCAGAAGTTCTTCGAAGGTTCGGCCAAGATCGCCCTGCGCGTTCAGCCTGCCTTCCATCGCTACGTCTTCATCGAGCGGATTGCTGGAAAATTTGCGGAACTGCTCAACCTTAAGGACGAATTCGCTGAGCTGGCGGACCGGATGGAGTTCATCCAAGAAGACTGTAACCGTGTGCTCCTTGACCTCTGCGGCAAATGGAATAGCCGGGGGGTGCGGGGCCTGCTCTTCCTCGATCCCTCCGGCATGCAGGTGGATTGGACGACACTGGAGGCCGTCGCCCGCACCCGGGCCATCGACGTCTGGATCCTCTTCCCGCTGGGTATCGGCGTCAACCGCCTGCTATCACGGAATGGTGAGATCCCCCCTGGGCGCCAGGCTCGACTCGATCGGATCTTCGGCACTACAGACTGGCGCGATGCGTTCTACCGCCCGGCGCGTAGAGGGTTCTTGGACGTCGGACCTCGGAAGGTGAAGGTAGCTTCCCTCAACTCGATTGCCGAGTATTACCAGGAGCGCCTGAGGACGGTTTTTCCCGCCGTCGCCGACAACCCCAAGGTGCTCGCCAACTCTCGCGGGGCGCCCCTGTTTCTGCTATGTTTCGCTGTGGGCAATCCTAGCGCCAAAGCGAAGGATCTTGCTTTGCGCATCGCCCAGTGCATCTTGGGCAAGGACCGATCATGGGCATGAACTCCCAGATTGAGTGGACGCAGTCGACGTGGAACCCGGTGACGGGCTGCACGAAGATCAGCTCCGGCTGCGCCCACTGCTACGCCGAGCGGATGGCCCGCCGGCTGAAGGCCATGGGCCAGCCCAACTACCGCAACGGCTTCCGCGTGACGGTCCACGAGCACGCGTTGGAGCTGCCGCTGAGCTGGAAGAAGCCCCAGGTGATCTTCGTGAACTCCATGAGCGACCTGTTCCACGAGGACGTGCCTGTGGACTTCATCCTCCGGGTGTTCGACGTCATGCAGCAGAGCCATTGGCATTTGTTCCAGGTGCTTACCAAGCGGTCGGGCCGGCTGGCCGAGTTGGCCCCGCTGCTGCCTTGGTCGGGCAATGTCTGGATGGGCGTCACGGTGGAGAGCGCCGAGCACGTCGACCGCATCGACGGCCTTCGGCCGGTGCCGGCCGCTCTTAGGTTCCTGTCGCTGGAACCGCTGCTGGGGCCGTTGCCCGGCCTGGACCTGGAGGGCATCGACTGGGTGATCGTCGGCGGCGAGTCCGGCCCAGGTGCCCGTCCAATGGCTGCGGCTTGGGCCCTGGACATCCGCGACCAGTGCCGCCGCGCCGGCGTGCCTTTCTTCTTCAAGCAATGGGGTGGCAAGAACAAGAAGAAAGCCGGCCGACTCCTGGGCGGCCAGACGTGGGACCAGATGCCTGAGCAATCACACTGCCTCACGGGCTGAGATTATCTCCCTGGCCCATGGGGCGGTCGCGCCGGCACGGAGTCGGCATGGCCCTCGTGAGGGCTCGGACAGCTTGGCTGCCGGGGTCACGTTGATTTGTCAAGGTCGAGGC
>CAZNSB010000575.1:0-3491 GCA_964575155.1 uncultured Planctomycetaceae bacterium
GATCGGGATCGACCACACGCTCGCCGGGCGCCGGCTGGGTCGGCAGTGGCGGCTGCCGGGGCGCATCGAGGAGGTCATCTGGCTCCACCACCACCCCGCCGAGGGCGTCCCGGCGGCGATGGAAAGCGCCAGGCTGATCGCCACCGTCCAACTGGCCGACACCCTCGTCCGCCGGCAGGGCGTCGGGTTCAGCGGCAACTACACCTTTGAGCCGATCGACGAGCTGATCGAGCGGATCGGGCTGTCGGACGAGGACGTCGCGGACATCGCCGAGGCCCTGCCTGCCCGGCTGGCCGAGGATCGCGGGCTGGTCGGCGTGGTCGCCGCCGCGGACGCCGCCGGCCAGGCGGGGCAGCGCCGTCAGGCGCCCCGCGCGCCCGCCGCGGCCGGCGCCGGGGCCAGGCCCGACGTCGTGGAGCTGCTGCGCGACTTCACCGCGCGCGTCACCCCCGCCACGCCCCTGCCGGAGCTCTGCGGCGAGATTGCCCGCACCTTCGCGTCCCTGTCGCCGCGTCCGGCGGGGCGGGAGAGGCCGGTGGCGGCCTTCGCCATCTCCCAAGAGCCCGCCCGCGCCACCGTGGTGGTCTTCTCGGGAGGCGGCGGGGACGCCTGCCGGGCCAGCCCCTGCCGGGCGCCCCTGCCGGCGCCGCCCGCCCCCTGCGGCGGGGGCGAGGCGCTGCGGGCCCTTCTGGCGGCGCCCGACGCGCTGGCCGACCTGATCGACCCGGAGGCGACGCTGTGCGTGCCGCTGAGCAGCGCAACCCGCTGGCTGGGCGGCGTGCTGATCCCCGCCGACACCCGCATCGACCCCGCCGTCCTGGAGCCCGTCGCCGACTTCATGGCCTTCGCCCTGGCCGCGGCGGCGGCGAGCGAAAAGGAGCATCTTCTGGCGGAGCGGCTGGCGGGTGCGTCGCAGCGGCTGGCGGACACGCGGCAGGCCCTGGCCGAAGCGGAGGCGCTGGCGGCGGTGGGCGAGATGGCGGCCGGGGCCGCCCACGAGATCAACAACCCCCTGGCGGTGATCTCCGGGAGGGCCCAACTGCTGGGCGAGCGCGCCAGGACCAAGAAGGACCGCCAGGCCGCCGAGACCATCGCCCGCAGGGCGCGGGACGTCAGCGAGATCGCGACGGACCTGCTCGCCTTCGCCCGCCCGCCCCCGGCCGAGCCCCACGCGATGGACGTGGGCGAGCTGCTGCGGCGGGTGAAGGAGAAGTCCGGCTCAGGGTCGCAACCAAAGACGCCGGCGCCGGCTGTCGATATAGACATCCAGCCGGGCTGCCCCCCGGCGTGGGCCGACGCTGGGCAGATCGAGCAGGTGCTGATGGCACTGGTGGAGAACGCCGCCGAGGCGGCCGCGGCAAACGACAGAAAGAGCGTCAACGTTCGCCTGGCCGCCGGGCCGGAGGGTGACGACGTCCTCCTCCGCGTCGCGGACGACGGCCCCGGCATGGACGAGGCAACGCTGGCCGCGGCGTTCGCGCCGTTCTTCTCGCACCGCCCCGCCGGGCGGGGAAGAGGAATGGGACTCGCCCACGCCAGACGCCGAGTCCAGGCCAACGCCGGGCGGATCTGGATCGAGAGCCGACCCGGAAGCGGCACCACCGTGTTCGTGGCGCTGCCCCGCCCCCCGCAGCCGCAGCGGTAGAGAAAAAGGCGCAGCAAAACATGTATCGGAAAGGCGCAAGGTGCCCCCGCATCCTGGTGGTGGACGACGAGCCGGAAACCTGCCGGGTCCTCGCCGAGGCCCTGTCCTCCGCCGAGGTGGAGACGGTCGTGGCCGGCACCGCCGCCCAGGCGATGGACGCGGCGGCCCGCCGGCGCCCGGACATGGTGGTCGCGGACATCCGGCTGCCTGACGCGAGCGGGCTGGAGCTGGTCCGCCGGCTCCGGGGGAAGCTGGGGGAGCTTCCGGCGGTGATCGTCACCGGCTGCGCGGACCCGTCGGTGCTGACGGAGGCCTCCCGGCTGCGGCCGGTGGAGCTGCTGACCAAGCCGGTGGACCTTTCCCGTCTGCGGACGACGGTGCTGGCGGAGCTGGCCCGGCAGGAGAACTACCGGCGAGTCCAGCGGCGGACGCGCCGGCTCCGCGACCTGGCCCGCCGGATCAACCGCCAGAGAAAGCACGCCTACAAGGCGCTGTGCGCGACCTGCGCCGACCTGGCCGGCAGTTGCCGGAATCTCCAGACCCGGCTGGAGCGCCAGCAGATGCTCGCCCAGTACCAGACCGAGCTGCTGGGGTGCGCCAACGAGGACGACATCTTCAGCAGGCTGTTCCGGCTGTTCGTCGAGCGCACCGGGCCGGTCTTCGGAGCCGCCCTCCTCTGCGACGAGAACGCCGAGCTGCAACTGGTCGGCCGCTTCGGCGTGCCCGTCCCCGACGGGGTCAACTTCTGCAACGGCGTCGCCACGGCCGTCCTCCCGCCCATCCTCGAGCGCCCGGAGGTGACCGCGCTGGACGCCATGGAGAACATCGAGATGTTCCCCGAGCCCCTGCGCCGGCTGCTGGTGGGCGTGACCCTGCTGGTGGTGCCGCTGATGGTGGGCGAGGGAAGGATGATCGGCATGGTCGTCCTGTACCGCAAGGGGGAGCAGCCCTTCACCGACGACGACGTCGCCGTGGCCGAGCTGATCGCCTCCCCCACCGCCGCCGCCGCTCAGAAGACCTGAAAGCCATTGCCAATTGTCAATGCTCAGGTCCCCATGTGGTGGGTGCCATGGCGGGCGCTTTTTCCCGCCATGCGGTGGGTGGCATGGCGGGCGCTTTTTCCCGCCATGCGGGCCATTCCCAATTGCCAATTGTCAATTGCCAATCCTCAGGTCCCCATGTGCGAGGACCGGAGGTACTCCCGCTGCCGGGGCGTCAGCTTGTCGATGGCCACGCCCATGCTCTTGAGCTTCAGGCGGGCGACCCAGGAATCGATCTGCGGCGGCACGGGGTGGACCTTCACGGCGAGCTTGCCGGCGTTCTTGACGGCGTACTCGGCGCAGAGGGCCTGGACGGCGAAGGACATGTCCATGACGCTGGCGGGGTGGCCCTCGGCGCAGGCGAGGTTGACCAGCCGGCCCTCGGCGAGCAGGAAGAGGCGCTTCTTGCCGGGCAGGACGTATTCGTCCACGTTGTTGCGGACGCCGCGGTTGACCTTGCGAGCCATCTTGCCGAGGGCCTCGATGTTCAACTCGACGTTGAAGTGCCCGCTGTTGGCGACGATGGCGCCGTCCTTCATCTTGCGGAAGTGGGGCACGTCGATGACGTGGATGTCCCCGCTGGTGGTCACGAACAGGTCCCCGACCTTGGCGGCGTCGGCGACGGGCATGACCAGGTACCCGTCCATGACCGCCTCCAGGGCGCGGACGGGGTTGACCTCGCAGATGATGACGTTGGCGCCGGCCCCGCGGGCGCGGGTCGCCACGCCCCGGCCGCACCAGCCGTACCCCACCACCACCACCCGCTTGCCCGCCAGCAGGAAGTCCGTGGCGCGGATGATGCCGTC
>CAZNSB010000576.1:0-3482 GCA_964575155.1 uncultured Planctomycetaceae bacterium
ACCTGAACGCCTTGGACTCGGCCATGGCCATGAAGCAGATCGAGGGCACCGCCCGGAGCATGGGCATCACCGTCGTGGAGAGCGAACAGGAAAAGGCAGCCGAAGACGCCAAGCTGAAGGAAGAGGCCGAGGAGAAGGCGTAACCGTTCCGGAGCGCGGTCCCGGCGGGACCACCGCGGGACGGGAAAGGACAAAGGACGCAGCAATGGTCAGGCAGCGGCATGGCAAGCGATATCGGGCCGACCTTCAGAAGCTGCCCGCCGAGGCCCTGCCGGTGGGCGAGGCGGTCAAGGCCCTCAGGCAGTTCAACCAGGCCCGGTTCGACCAGACGGTCGAGCTGGCGCTGTGGCTGGGGATCGACCCGAAACAGTCCGACCAGCAGGTCCGCGGGGCCATGTCGCTGCCCAACGGCATCGGCACGACCAAGAAAGTGGTGGCCTTCTGCGAGGAGGCGCAGGTGCCCGCCGCCAGGCAGGCCGGGGCCGTCGAGGCCGGCGCCGACGAGCTGATCGAGAAGATCCAGAAGGGCTGGACGGACTTCGACGTGGCCGTCGCCACCCCGGGCGTGATGCGGAGCGTTTCCCGGCTGGGTCGGATCCTCGGCCCGCAGGGCAAGATGCCCTCCCCCAAGACCGGGACGGTCGTGGACGACGTGGCGGCGGCGGTCAAGGAGTACGCCGCCGGGAAGATCGAGTTCCGCAACGACGAGGGCGGGAACGTCCACACGCCCGTGGGCAAGCTGAGCTTCGAGGATTCCGCCCTGACCGAGAACATCGAGGCGCTGGTGGGTAGGATTCGCTCGATGCGTCCGACCGCCTGCAAGGGACAGTACATCAAGAGAGCGTACCTGTCGGCGACGATGACGCCGTCGGTCCGGCTGCAACTGGAATAGGAGCCGCCATGAGCAAGCCCGTAAAGGCCCTTTTGCGCAAGGAGCTGATGCGCCGGCTCACCGGCGTGGACTCGCTGACGGTGCTGAGCCTGGCCGGCGTGGACGGGGTGGAGACCAACCGGCTTCGGTGTCAACTGCTGGACAAGGACATCCGGGTGACGGTGGTGAAGAACTCGGTGGCCCGGCAGGCGCTGAAGGAGATCGGTCTGGCGTCGGCCTGCGAGCTGATCGCGGGCCCGTGCGCCGTGGCCATCGGCGGCGGGAGCGTGGTGGAGGTGGTGCGGGAGCTGCTGGAGTTTGCGAAGGAGGCCCCGGCCGTCGTCGTCCGCGGGGCGCTGATGGAGGGGACGGTCTTCGGCGCCGACCGCGTGGACGAGCTCAGCCGATACCCCACCCTCGAGGAGGCGCTGGGTCTGGTGGCGGGGCTGGTGCGGTCGCCGGGCGCCCGCCTGGCCGCCGCCGCGCTGGCGCCCGGGGCGGGCATTGCCGGCGCGATCCAGGCCCTGGCCGAAAGGGCGGAGGAAAACTGAATCACCGGAACGAGCGAATCGCCGGCCGCCGATTGGCCCCGACGCATGTCGGGATTAAATGAGGCCGCGGTGGCCCCACCTATCAGGCCGGCGAAACGGATACCACAGATGGGAGCCAACCATGGGCGAAGACGCTGACAATACTCCCGAGCAGGTCGCCCCTGCCAAGGAGTATGACCCGAAGATCGCGAAACTGGCCGACGAGATCGTCGCCTTGACCCTGACCGAGGCCAAGGCCCTGGCCGACTGCCTGAAGGAGGTCCACGGCATCGAGCCGGCCGCCGGCCCCGCCGTCGCAGTCGCCCCCTCCGGCGAGGGCGCACCCGAGGCCGAGGAAAAGACCATCTTCGACGTCATGCTCAAGGAGGTGGGCGAGAAGAAGATCCAGGTCATCAAGGCCGTCCGCGCCCTGACGTCTCTGGGCCTGAAGGAAGCCAAGGACCTCGTCGAGAGCACCCCCAAGGCCGTCAAGGAAGGCGTCGCCAAGGAAGAGGCCGACGAAGCGATCAGACAGCTTACCGAGGCCGGCGCTGTCGCGGAGGTTGTTTGACAGGTGGTAGCTTAGTATAATGTTAGGAGTGTGCACGGCCGATTTGCGAAGGGGGCCTCGGCCGGTGCTTTTGGTGTGCGCCGAGACCGCCGAAGCGGAAGCGATTCGGCCCGGCGGCGAAAACGAGTGCGGGTTCAGGCCACCGGCCTCTACCGGCCGGGAAACCACGCCTGGGCCAAGATCAAGGATAAGCTGACATGCTTCAAATGGAAAAGACCGTGGACTTCTCCAAGGTCGGCGACGCCATCGAGCCCCCCGACCTGACGAGGATCCAGACCGACGGCTACGAGCGCTTTCTCCAGGCGAACGTCCACCCCGACCGCCGCAAGAAGGAAGGGCTGGAGGGGCTGCTCCACGAGGTCTTCCCGATCGTGAGCTACGACGAGAAGACCCGGCTGGAGTACGTCTCCTACGAGTTGGGGGAGCCCAGGTACACGCCGGAGGAATGCCGGGGTCTTCGGCTGTCGTACGGGAGGCCCTTGCGTCTTCGCGTCAGGCTGGTGCGGAAGGACGCCAAGGACGTCGTGGAAGAGGCGATTTACCTGGGCGACGTGCCCACCATGATCGGCGGCGGGGAGTTCATCATCAACGGCGCCGAGCGGGTCATCGTCTCCCAGCTCCACCGCTCCCCCGGCGTGGACTTCACCATCGAGAGCCAGGAGTCGGACCGCCCGCTGCACGGGGCCAGGATCATTCCCGAGCGCGGGAGCTGGATCGAAATGGCCGTCAACAAGCGCGACTCCCTGTGCATCCGCATCGACCAGTCCAGCAAGTTCGCCGTCACCACCTATATCCGGGGCATGGACCCTGCCTACGGCACCACACAGGCGATCCTCCGCGAGTTCTACGAGACCGAGATGGTCTCGCCCAGCGCCGCCAAGCCCCAGATGTACGCCGTCGAGCCCATCGTCGATCCCGACACCGGCGAGGAGCTGGTCGGCCCCGGCAAGCAGCTCGGCGAGGCCGTCACGCGGGTTCAGACCGCCCTGAAAAAGAAGATCGAGGTCATCGCCCGCCCCGGCGACACGCTGATGCTGACCACCCTGGCCGAGGACAACGCCGATTCGTACGACTCGGCGTTGCTCCGGCTGTACGCGAGGCTTCGCCCGGGCAACCCTCCGCAGTTGGACAAGGCCAAGACGCTGTTCAGGGAGAAGTTCTTCGACGAGAACCGCTACCGGCTGGGGAAGGTGGGGCGTTTCCGGCTGAATCGGAAGTTCCACCAGGACGTGCAGGAGACGGCCATGACGCTGCGCCCGCAGGACATGATCAACGCGGTCAAGTACATCATCCGCCTGCGCAGCGGGAAGGGGGTGGTGGACGACATCGACCACCTGGGCAACCGCCGGCTGCGGACGATCGACGAACTGGCCTCCGACGAGCTGCGCAAGGGGTTCCTGAAGCTCCGGCGGACCGTCCAGGAGCGGATGAGCCTCAGGGAGCCGGAGGAACTGGCCAAGATCTCCGAGCTGGTCAACTCCAAGGCGGTCTCCTCCAGCATCGAGTACTT
>CAZNSB010000577.1:0-3480 GCA_964575155.1 uncultured Planctomycetaceae bacterium
ACCCGGCCTTGACGGGCTGGTGCCCGATCAGGAAGTGCCGCGCCTCCAGCCGGTCCGCCAGCTCGGCGAGCTGTTCGGCGGTGTGCCCCCGGCCCCAGGTCCATTCGTAGACGCTCCCCCCGCGGGCGAAGTCCTGGTCTCGGTAGGGGCGGTCGAGGATGCCCCAGTCGATCAGCTTCATGCGGGCGGCCCCCGGCAGGGAGTGGGAGATGAACATGCCGTTGGCGCATCGGGCGGCGAGGGGGAGGCGCCTGAGGAAACCGTACACCGCCTGACGGACCTCGGCGTCGTCGTCGCCGAAGGCGCGTTCGAGCCCGGCCTCGAAGGCCGAGCATAGCCCCTTCCCGCTCTTGCTGATCTCGGCGCCGGTGAACTGGGCGAGGTCGTGGTTGCCCATGAGGAAGAAGACGCCGTGGGGGTAGGTGATCTTGAGCCTGGCGGCGACCAGCAGCACCTCCGCGCTGCGGTCGCCGCCGGTCTCGTCGGTAGCACCCCCGTGCAGCAGCTCCTGGAGGACGAGCCGGCGTTGGGGGCGGGCGCCGAGGTCGGCGAACCGGATCACCTTGGCCAGGTTCTGTCGGTTCCCGTGGACGTCGCCGGTGCAGACGATCTCCTCGCCGGCGGCGAAGCGCAGGCAGTGCCCGTGGCGGCACGGGTCGCGGGCGAGGAGGTCGGCGGCCCGAGCGAAGGTATTGGCCACGGGGTGGGCCATGGGTCAGTTCTCGCTCCCTGCGGGCCGGTCTTCCCCGGCGCCCTCGAAGAACTGATCGAGCTGGCGGTCGAGGTCCGGCTCCTCCTCCTCGGCCCCGGCGGCGGGGGGCCCTCCGGCGTCCCGGCCGAGGGTGTGCGCGATCAGGTCCAGCCGCCCGGAGACCTCCCGCATCGTCTGGGGACGGCGCGAGGGGTTGAACTCGACGCAGTCCAGCACCAGCCTGTTCAGCGCCAAGGGGACCTGCGGGTTCAGCTCCTCCGGCGGGGTGACGATCAGATCGCTGATCAACTGCACGGAGTTGCCTTCCTTGGGCAGGATGGTGGGAATGGCCTTGGCGGTGAGCGTCCAGTACAGGGCCGCCCCGAAGTTGAACACGTCGGTGCGGGCGTCGAGCGGGCGGCGGTGGACCTGCTCGGGGGCGATGAAGTCCGGGGTGCCCTGAATCCGGTCCTTGACGGTGCCGATGGGGCAGCTCTGCCCGAAGTCGATGATCTTCACCGTCCCGTCGCCGGCGACGATGATGTTGTTGGGCTTGATGTCGGCGTGGACGTGCCCCCGGGAGTGGATGTGCATCAGGCCGCTGGCCGCCTCCAGGAAGATGGCGACGGCGCGCCCGACGTCGGCGGGCCGGTTGGCCTGGCAGGTGTCGCCCTCGCACAGCTCCATGAACAGCCGCAGCTCGTGGGTGTGCAGCCAGCGGCGACGCCGGCGCAGCCTGTAGTACTTGCGGACGGCGGGATGGTCGAAACTCCGGGCGATCTGGAACTCGTTGATCGCCTGGTTGAAGTAGCGGTCGTCGTCTCCGGGCTGCTTGACGACCCGCTTGAGGGCGTAGTAGCGGTTCCGAGTCCGCTCGCGCACACGCCATATCGTGCTGCGAGCGCCCTTGCCCAGGTAGTCCATCACCTGGAAGCCGGGGACGTGCAATCGACTTCTTGACTGTGCCATCTGCCTTCACGCCGTCGAATGAATCTAGGACAGGTATGACGCCGGATGATCTTCCGTGCAGTCTACCTTTTTCTGCCGGCCGCCACAAGAGGTCTGCTCATGGGGCCTGAAAATTCCGGCATGAGAAAGGGTCGGCTCGCCGGAGGGGGACTTGCAGGGCGCCGGAGACCGGCGGGCCTACCGGGTGGCGGGAAGGAGCGCGCTGCGGAAGGCCCGGGCGGGGAATCGGTCTCCCGGGCAGCCCGGCTCGCCCCAGTCGGAATGCAGCGACACCCGGGCCGGGGGAATCTGGAAGGTCACTTGCAGGCCGCGGACCAGATGGATCAGCGCCGCCAGTTGCCTTCTTGTCGGGGCGGTCCGGCGGGTGTCGCACAGGACGGCAACGCCGATGCTCTCCGAGTCGAAGGCGGTGCCCGGGACGTGAATGTGCCCGCCCTCCTTTTGCAGGCGCCACAGCCGCGTCGATGCGATCGCCCCGTCGCCGAAACTCTCCCCATTGCCGATGAGGAAGTGGCAGCGGCGGACGATGCCGGGCCCGTCCCGCCCGGCGTCGTGCACGACGATGTTGCGCCACTTGATGTACTGGAGGGGAATCTCGGTCTGGTGGATGATGCCCAGCTCGGGCCGAACGTCGTCCGCGTCGACGGCCTGAAGGGGCAGGGGCACCTCCACTCGGGCGGGGACCGTCTCCATCCAGAGCAGCATGGCGGCGCCGACGCTCAACGCCGCCACTAACGCCCCCAGCGTCTTGATCGTCCCTGACCGAAGCGTCGATGCCAATGGTCTCTCCCGCACCAGCCGCCCTCTTGACCTGGCACAAGCTAATTCGTCTATCGGCAAAACGCAAGAGGATTAAATACGATTTTCGCCGGGGGCGCGCCGGATCGCGCCCGCCGGGGGTGTCACTCGGCCTCGGCGGGGCTGTCATGGCCTGCCAGGACGCCGAGGGCCTTGAGGGCGGCCAGGGCGGCCTTCTGTTCTGCCTGCTTCTTGTAGCTTCCCCAGGCGCTGGGGTATCGCCGCCCGTTGATCCGCGCCGCCACCTCGAAGCACTTGGCGTGCTCGGGGCCCTTTTCGTCCAGCAGGTCGTACTGGGGCGTGGTGTTCCACTTTCGCTGGACGTACTGCTGGAGGACCGACTTGTAGTTGCGCTGGTGCTGGCTGGCCATGGCCACCTCCAGCACCTCGGCCGTTTCCCGAAGCACGAACTCGCGCACCGCCGCCAGCCCCGAGTCCAGGTAGATCGCGCCGGCGACCGCTTCGAACACGGCGGCGGCCAGGCTGGGGGGAGGGCGGCTCGCCGACGTCACCCCCTTGCCGAGGATCAGCAGATCGGTCAGCCCCAGCGCGTTGGCGACGGTCGCGCAGGAGCTGCGGGAGACGACGGCCGACTTGATCTTGGTCATTTCGCCTTCGGTGAGGCTCGGCTCGGAGGTGTAGATCTCCTGGCAGATGACCATGGCCAGGATCGCGTCGCCGAGGAACTCCAGCCGCTCGTTGCTGGCGATTCGCGTGGCCGCCGCCGAGGCGTGCGTCAGCGCCTGCTTCAGCAGGCCCCGGTCCGTGAAGGGATGCTGGATGATCTCCTGGCACCTGTCCAGGCGGGCGTCTTCTTTCACCGCAGACCTCGATGGCCCCGCCCAGCCCCTGGCGAAAGCGCCTCCTTCCCGGCCCCGGAGGCAGATTTCGCCAACGGCTCGGCGTCTCGTGCCGACACTATTGTACACCCCCGCGGGGGGGCTTGTCAAAGGTCGTGCCAGAGGCTGGAGCCGGTTGCGGTGCCAGACAGCCTTGTGTTTACGGGGCCAAGTGAGGGGGTG
>CAZNSB010000578.1:0-3469 GCA_964575155.1 uncultured Planctomycetaceae bacterium
ACGACCTCCGTGCGGAGCTGACAAAAGCGTACTGATCGACTATAAGGCCATTTACAGACGGCAGTGCCATTCGTTCCTGACCCCTTTTTCTCTCTGCCGCCCATTGCCCGCAAGGATATCCTTGTCGCAGCCCCGAGATGGGCGCATAATGCCATCCGCTGGCCCAGGGTGGTCCTGGGCGCAGTGCCATCCGGGAAATGTCTCCTCAAGGAGGCAGTGGGAGAACGAACAATGAACACACTTGCAGGTGTTGTCGGCATGGCCGTTGTCGTGGTGCTACTGGGATCGCCGGTCCTTGCTCAGGAGACCGCCCCGGGTGCCGACCAGGCCGAACAGATCAAGCAGTTGAAGGCACAGAGCGCCGAGCTCGAGAAGGAGCTGGCCAACCTGCGGGAGCAGCTTCGGGCCGTTCGCGAGAAGCTGGCCAACAGCGATGGCCTCGCCGAGCTCCGCAAGGCCTACCAGGACGCCCAGGCAGCCCACGAGAAGAACAAGAAGGAAAACCCCGAGATCGTGGCTGCTCGGAAGCCTTACGAGGAGGCCGCCAAGCCCTACGAGAAGGCCCGTGCCGCCCTGCCCGAGGCGGAGGCGGTCAAGAAGGCCGACAAGGCCTGGCTCGAAGCCCGCCACGCCCTGCCGGAGTACGAAACCCGCAGCAAGACCCGCAAGGCGCTGGCGAAGCTCTCCAAGGACGACCCGGGCTACGCCGCAGCCAAGCAGGCCTACGACGAGGCCGAGAAGGCCTATCAGGCCAAGAGGTTCGACCTGCCGGAGTACAAGGCCTGCCAGGACGCCCAGAAGGCCTGGGACCAAGCCCGCAAGGCCTTGCCGGAGTACAAGGCCTACGCGGACGCCCAGAAGGCCTACCGCGCCGTCTATGCCGAGCAGACCGCCAAGACCCGAAAGCCCCGCGATGATGCCCGCAAGGCCTACCAGGAAAAGCTGAGCGAGCTGTTCAAGGCCGACCCGGATGCCGGCGAGATCAACGGTCAGATCAAGAAGGTCCAGGCCGAGCTCCGGGAGGCGCGAAAGAAGATCCAGGCCCTCAAGAAGTAGGGCGGTGCCGCTGGCGAGTGGCGGCAGCTATTGGCAATCAACGACTTGTGGCGTCCGGGCGCAGGTTGCCGTCGAGCGACAAAGGGGTCGGGAAGCTTTTTGGCGTTTCCCGGGCCGGCCGCGGGGGCGGAGGGTGCTGTCCAGGCTCAACTCTCCGGGCAATCGCCGCACCCATGGCTCTCGCCCCAACGGACACCCGCGCCGCAGGCAGCGACGCAGCGCCGCCGGCTCCACCGCGCTTTGCGGCCGGTTCAACAGCTTGCGCCCGTCCGCCGGCAGCCCGCCGGGCGGCGGCGTCAAGGGCGGGGCATCGTCTTCCGGCCGGGCCAGCGCGGCCAGGAACATCTGGTAGTCTGCATCGGTCTTGAACGGCGGCGGCCGCGCGTTCGCGCGGCCTGCCTGCTGCGCCTGCGGCGGCGAGGCGGCAGGCAGGAGCTGCCCGCCGTACGCCTCACGGGCCTTCCCCGAACGCGCGGCCAAGGCCTGGGTAACGTCCCCCCATTCGCCGCAGAAAGCCGGGCTTGCACTTGACGAATCCGCAAGACGTGATATAATGTTGGCATGGTGGCGGCCCGTGGGCCTCGGGTCGAGAGGGCGCATTTCCCAGGTCTGGAGTTCGCATCCTGAATCTGCCCGTGATCGGCGCGAGGTGCTTGTGAAGGGCGGTTGGGCCCCGGCTGTCGGGAAAGGTGGAGGCCTTCACATCTGTCGGCCTCTGCGTCGGGTGTGGCGCGTCAGAGCGAGAGGAGGGCAGTCGAAGTGAGCCTGGCAAGCGAGACGATTCTCAAGGGGCTTGCGGCCGGGCGCGTGCATCTCAGAATTGCGGCGTCTCTTGCAGCGGGCATCGTGCTTGTGGGATCCGCCCGGCAGGCAGATGCCATATTGCCTTACGAGATCACCCACCTCGGGACGCTATCCGGCGGCGGGACGTATGCCTATGACGTCAATGCCTCCGGGCAGGTGGTTGGCCTATCAGGTGATGAGGCCTTCCTCTGGGCGGACGGGACGATGGAGGCGCTGGGGATGCTTCCCGGCGGCTGGTTCGGCAGCGAGGCTCGGGCCATTAACGACTCGGGCGTGTGGGTAGGCAGATCGGACGTCGGCCTGGCCGACTGGCATGCCGTCTGGAGCGACCCCAACGGCGAGATTCAGGACCTGAACGACCTGCTGTCGGCGGGATCGGCATGGACACTGAAGGAAGCCTGGGACATCAACAACAACGATGTCGTTGTCGGCTACGGCGTCAAGGACGGCAGCCACCGGGCATACTCCTTTCACCCTTCCACGGGCGTTCTGACGGACCTTGGCTTTGCCCCCGGCGGGTCGGCGGGTTATGCCCGAGCCGTGGGTGAGTCCGACCGCGTCGTCGGCGACGGCGGCTGGGGAGGGCACATGTTCATCTGCGGCAGCGTTTCCGATCAGGACCTCAGCCCCCCGTGGGGGCAGGTGTTCGATATCGGCGGTGACTGGGGGGTTGTCACCGGCATGATGGACGTCGGGTGGGGGAACTTCCATGCCTTCAAGCTCAGCCCCGCGGACGTGGACTTCGACAATATCCCCGACATCTGGTTCGGCGACCTCGATGAGGATCTGAAGAACGACCTGATGCGGGACCTGGGGACACTTGCCGGTGAGCACAGTTACGGCCTTGGCATCAGCCCGGACACCCACGTGGTGGTGGGGTGGTCCACGTACGAGGAGGACTACGCCAGCTATCTGGATCACCACGCCTTCGCGTGCGAGTGGTCGGAAACGTTCATGACGGAGGTGATGTACGACCTCAACAACCTGCTGCAGGGCGGGGGTGGGTGGACGCTCGTGGAGGCCTGGAGCGTCAATGCCGACGGAAAGATCGTCGGCTGGGGCAAGCTCAACGGGGAGGATCGCGGCTTTGTCCTGGTGCCAATCCCAGAGCCCGCGACGCTGGGCCTACTGTGCCTGGCCGGGCTGGCGGCATTGAGGCGCAGAGGGTGATAAATCCAAAAGTCCAAAAAGGGGACAGGCTGCTCTTTTGGGCGCAAGCTATTGGCAATCAATGACTTGTGGCGTCCGGGCGCGGGTTGCCGTCGCGTTCGGGCCTGGGATACGACGCGGGTGCACCGGTGCGGAAGGGAACGATCAGCGAATCGGCCCTCAGGAGCCCCTTCCGCTGCGCTCCAGGGGCTCCTGAGGGCCCGGGCAACATGTAAACCATGTCCCCGGATCAAAGTGTAAAGGATGTGCCCGGTCGCGCAAGGCGAAGGGGAGCGGGTGGAAGGCGCGAAACCCGCAATTTGGGACTTGGCGGACCGCCGGCCGCGGGATGCGCATAAGCACATTGGGATGAGTGCACATACCAAGACGGGCGCGTCACGAGTTTCCGGGGCGGCGGCTCGGGGGGCGGGTCGGCGGGGGGCATGGCGCGGGGCGATCC
>CAZNSB010000579.1:0-3460 GCA_964575155.1 uncultured Planctomycetaceae bacterium
CATCAACCGCCGCCTGGACGTCCGGGCGGAGACGATCGTCGAGCGCCTCTCGGCCGCCCTGCGGGAGCTTTGCCGGAACATGCGTTTCGCGTCGGACGCGGTGCTGGCGGCGGCCGAGACGCCCGTGGAGGCGCCGCTGCGCGACTTCTCCGTCTTCCAGGAAGCGGAGATCCGCCGTAAGCAGCCCCGCTCGCTGGAGGTCTGCCGGGAGGAATGGGAAATCCTCCGGCGGCTCGGGGAACGATCGGTCCGCACTGTCGTCCAGGCGATGGCCGTCGGCGACTTCGCCCTCGCCGCCGTCCCCGGGGAGTACTTCTGCGCCCTCGGCCTGGACGTCAAGGCCCGCTCGCCCTTCGCGGCGACGGCCGTCGCCGAGCTGAGCAACGACTACGTCGGGTACATCCCCACGGCGGCGGCCTACGACCAGGGCGGGTACGAGCTCTTCAACGCCCGCAGCAGCAAGGTCGCCCGGGGCACGGGGGAGGTCATGGCCGATGCGCTGCTCCGGCTGCTGAAACAACTACGGAACCGGTTGTGATCTGTTTATATTTGTTCTTATATTTTGCCCCCGGCCGACAGGCCGGGGGGGGGAGCCCCCGGTCTGCGACCGGGGGCAAAATAGAAGGAAGGGACAAGTGAAATGAAGAAGTGGAACGTCGGCATCGTGGGCCTGCGGCGGGGGCGGAACTTCGTGAACGTCATGGGCGCGCATCCGCGGATCGAGGTGGCGGCCCTGTGCGACGTGGACCCCGCGCCCCTGGCCGAGGTGGGCGAGGCGTTCGCCCTGGGCGAAGACCGGCTCTTCACCGACTTCAACCACTTCCTCGCCGCCCCCACCGACATCATCATGATCGCCACCCCCATCGCCCTCCACGCCGACCAGACCGTCCGCTCCCTCCAGGCCGGCAAGCACGTCCTCTGCGAGCAGACCGCCGCCTACACCCTCGACGACTGCCGCGCCATCGTCGACGCCGTCCGCCGCACCGGGCGGAAGTACATGATGGCCGAGAACTACACCTACTATCACTACATCCGACAGTGGAAGAAGCTCATCGACGCCGGCAGGCTCGGCGAGATCTTCTACGCCGAGGGCGAGTACGTCCACGAGATCATCGACCTGCTCGTCGACCCCGAGACCGGTGAGTATCACTGGCGGCACGAGCGCCCGCCGATCTGGTACTGCGCCCACTGCCTCGGCCCGCTGCTGACGCTGATGGACGACCGCATCGTCGCCGCCGCCGGCAGCCACGCCGGCTTCCACCGCCGCCCCGACCAGGCTGACCACCCCGGCTTCCTGGACATGCAGGTGGGGCTCTTCCGCACACAAAAGGGCGCCCTCATCAAGATCCTCCGCAGCCAGGTCGCCCCGCGATACCCCCACATGGTCTGGTACTGCCTGTACGGCACGAAGGGCTACGTCGAGAACGGCCGGGGCCGAGGGCAGGGGCAACTGTGGATCGAGGACGAGATGACCCCTCAGGAGAACGCCCGGCCGATCGACTGCCCCCTGGCCGACCCCGACGCCCCCGAAGGCGCCGACGCCGGCGGCCACGGGACCAGCGAATACTACCTCATCCGCGACTTCCTCGATGCCGTCGAGAACGACACCCCCCCGCCCATCGACGTCGCCCGATCCATGGACTTCACCGTCCCCGGCCTCGTCGCCCACGAATCCGCCATCACCGACGGCAACTGGCGCGAGGTGCCGCTGATGTAGACACATGGGCATTCCAGAAAGAATTAGCAGGGATGCAAGGGATTCAGGGGATATGAGGTAGACGGGTGGCGTGGCGAGACGCTTCAGCGGATCGCCACGTTCCCAGGGACGCGCCCCCGTGGCGATCCCCTTCGGGGCTCGCCACGCCACCCGACTACAGGCGCCACGGCTCGCGATAGGGGCGGGACCGCATGCGGTTGGCCTCGTCGTCGCGGATGAACTCCTCCTTGGCCGGGTCCCACTTGACCTTGCGCCCGAGCCGGACGCAGATGTTCGCGCAGTGGCAGGTCGTGATGGAACGGTGGGAGGCCTCGGCGTTCGAGGAGGGCCGCCGGCCGCTCCTGACGCAGTTGAGGAACTCCCGGACGTGGTCATTGGCGGGGTAGCCGCCCCGGAATCGCCCTTCCCTTCGCAGCGACGCCGGATGGACCTCGATGTGTCCGGAATCCCCCACCTCCACCCAACCTTCCTCGCCCTCAAATCGCACGGGGCACGATCCGAACCGCAGCCCGGTGCGGATGAGGAGCTTGACGCCGTCGGCGTAACGGGCCGCCACGTCCCCCCGCTCGTTCACCGTCTCATACGCCACGGGCGAGGTCGCGTCGGCGTCGTTGGCCCACTGGCAGAGGTCCACGGTGTGGCTGCCCCATTCGGTGATGGAGCCCCCGGAGAAGTCCCCATGCGTGCTCCAGAACCCCCGCGAGTGGCACCGGGCGTTGTAGGGGCGCCAGGGGGCCGGGCCCAGCCAGAGGTCCCACGCCATCACCTCACGCGGGGGCTGTGGCTGGGCCGGCAGGGCGGCATAGCGAACGCCGGACTGTTTCCATGCCTTCTGGGCGTGGAGCTGGCGGAGCCTGCCCAGCCTGCCGGAGCGGGCGAGGTTCACGGCGAAGACGAACTGGCCCACGTTCCGCCGCTGCGTCCCGCACTGGTAGATCGTGCCGTACCGGCGGACGGTGTCGGCCACGGCGCGGCTCTCGGCGATGCTTATGCTCATGGGCTTCTCGCAGTAGATGTCCTTGCCGGCCTTGGCCGCCAGGACCGACGCGAGCGAATGCCAGTTGTCGCCGGTGGCGATCACGACGGCGTCGACGTCTTCGCGCCCCAGGAGGTCGCGGAGGTCGATGTACTCCTTGCAGTCGGTGTTGCCGTACTTCCTGTCCACGGCGGCCTTGGCGGCCTTGCGGCGCCTGCCCCGCACGTCGCAGACGGCCACCAACTGGACGTCGGCGTTGGACAGGAAGCGACTCAACAGATAGCCGTCGCGCCCCCCGATGCCGATCGCCCCCATCACGATGCGTTCGCTGGCCGGCGATCGCCCCGGCCCGCCGAGCGCAGCCGACGCCAGCACGTACGGCGCCGCCGCCGCGCCCTTCAGGAAGTCTCGCCGACTGACAGCCCGCTCGTTGCCCGTCATCTGGCACGCTCCTTCCAGTCCCGGCCGCCGGGATCAGTCACACAGCCGCTTCACCTTCCCGGCCGGGCACGCCCAAACCACCCACTTCGCCCAGAACTCACCCCCCTGACAACTCCGGGTGCCGGAACGTTCGTCAGCCATATGATACTCGAACGCCGTTGTGCTACAATCCGCCGCCTCGCGTGAAGACGGGTGGCGTGGCGAGACGCTTCAGCGGATCGCCACGTTCTCAAGGACGCGCCCCCGTGGCGATTCCCGACCATGTTGGGGCTCGCCACGCCACCCGACTGCCCTCGGGCTACGGCTGGGCGGGGCCTTTCCAGACG
>CAZNSB010000580.1:0-2327 GCA_964575155.1 uncultured Planctomycetaceae bacterium
ACGTGCTGGACCTGGCCGCCATCGCCAACAACTTCAACAAGTCCGGCGACGTCGGCGGCGGCGCCGCCGGCGACGCCGGCGGAGCGCCCGTGCCCGAGCCCGCCTGCCTGGCGGTCCTGGCCCTGGGCGGGATTGCATTGATCCGCCGCCGGCGGCGGTAAGGGAAACCGGGACGGTTTCCGATTTCCGGCTGGCGTTAGCGAATTGACATGGTAAGTGCAAGGGGGCGTCGCCAGACCACGTCGGCGGGAGTCGGGTAGTTGGGGCACTTTCTCGGGCGGTTGTTCAGGGGGCGAACAGGACGGCTATTTTCGGAGCAGGCTTATGGGAGCGCCCCCAGCGGAGAACGCTCCTGAGCTCGTTTTCCCATGACCGTCTTTCCTCTGTTCGCGCGGCCTTCCTGGCCGGCCGGGTGGTCGGGCGGGATTTGGGCCCGGGTTTCAGGCGGAGCCTGGTCCGGCCGGGCCAGCGGCCGAGGGTGACGACGGCGGCGTACTTGCCGTCGCGGCGGTAGCTGATCTCCACCCGGTCGCCGGGCTTGTGGGCGCAAAGGCGCAACTGGAGACGGTTCCGCCGACAGGAACGTTTGCGGCTCCCGGGGCGGGAGACTCTCGGCGCGGGGTCGCGTTTTTTCCTCGTTCGGGAACCCCAGGGCCGGCGGGTGCGTCTAAGATGTGGGCTGGCGCAGTCGGCGGCGCCCGCCAAGAGAATTGCGGGGCAGTGCGAAGGCTTGACGCCTGAGCTCAGAACGCCCGGATGAGAAAGGGAAGGCTATGCGCAAGCAACGATTCTGGTTGGTTCCGGCATGCGTCTGCGTGATCGGCGTCGGCGTGTTTCTGGTGGTGCTCTCGCCGGGTCCCCGGCCGATCCAGGCCAAGCCGGCGGCCGGCGGCTCGGGGGTGTCGCTGGTGGGGGTTTCGGCCGAGGAGATCGCGGTGGAGTTCGTCCCGCCGCCGAGGGCGGGGCTGCTGGAGGCGGAGCTTTACTCCCTCGACGGGGAGCTGCTGGCGAAGGTCACCCGCCGCCATCGGGGCAAGCCGCTGACGGTGAGGTTCACCGCCGCCGTCAACCCCAAGGACCTGGCCGACTACTACCTGCGGTACCGCTCCGACCCCGCCGGGGCCTTCGAGCGCCGCAGCCTGTTCTTCCTGAGCGAGATCCTGGAGACCACGGTGCTGGGGCAGCGGAAGCTGCTGGCCGGGACGACGCCGGTGCTGCGGGTGCTGGTCCGGGACCGGGCGGCGGGCAGGCCCGTGTCCGGCGCCGGCGTCACCGTGGTGCTGGCGCACAAGGACAAGGAAGTCGCCCGTTACGAGGGCAAGACGAACGTGCGCGGCGAGGTGGCGGCGCGGCTGAAGCTGCCCGCCGCCGAGCTGCACGGAGTCACCCTGACCGTGGAGGTGGCCTCGCGGACGAGCAAGGACACCGTCCGCCAGACCGTCGACGTCCTCAGCGCCACCCGCACCATGCTGACCACCGACAAGCCGCTGTACCAGCCCGGGCAGACCATACACATCCGCGCCCTCTCCCTACGCCGGCCGGACATGAAGGCACTCGCCCGCGCCGACGTGGTCCTCGAAGTGGCCGACGCCAAGGGCAACAAGGTCTTCAAGAGGCGCACCAAGACGGACGCGTACGGCATCAGCCACGCCGACTTCGTCCTCGCCCACGAGCTGAACAAGGGCCGCTACCGCATCCGGGCGATCGTCGGCGGGGCGAAGGAGGAAAAGACCGTCACCGTCGACCGCTACGTGCTGCCGAAGTTCAAGGTCCAGTTCAAGTCCGACCGCAAGTTCTACTCCCCCGGCGAGACGGTCAAGGGCGAGTTGCAGGTGGACTACTTCTTCGGCAAGCCCGTCGCGGCTGCGAAGGTGAGGATCACCTGCGCCAAGTTCGACGTCGCCTACGTGGACTTCCAGCGGATCGAGGGCAAGACCGACGCCAGGGGCCACTACGCCTTCGAGGCCAGGCTGCCCAAGCACTTCGTCGGCCAGCCGCTGGAGGCGGGCAAGGCCTCGGCCAAGTTCGACATCGCCGTGACCGACACCGCGGACCACACGGAGAAGGTCGCGCGGAACGTGCCGGTGACGGCGGCGCCGATCCTCGTGGCGGCGGTGCCGGAGGGCGGGGCGCTGATTCCCGCCCTGGCCAACAAGGTGTACGTGGTGACGACCTACGCCGACGCCACGCCCGCCGAGTGCAGGGTGACGTGGGCGAACCCGCCGGGCGGCAAGCCGGTGGTGATCCGGACCGACGCGGCCGGATTCGGGGAAATCTCGCTGACGCCGGCGAAGGGCGCCCACATCGGCACGTCGCTGACCGCCAAA
>CAZNSB010000580.1:2337-3449 GCA_964575155.1 uncultured Planctomycetaceae bacterium
GGGCCAGCGTGACCCTCAAGCCGAAGGCCAAGATGGAGGACGACTCCATTCTCCTGCGGACAGACAAGAGCCTCTGCCGGGTGGGCGATCGGCTGTCGATCTCCGTTACCTCCACGCGCAAGAGCGGGCCGGTGTACGTGGACCTGATCAAGGACCGCCAGACGTGCCTGACGCGGACGCTGGAGCTTGCCCGCGGCAAGGCCGCCGACAAGATTGCCCTCGACGCGACGCTGGCGGGGACCGTCCAGGTCAACGCCTACCTGATCGGGCGCAACGGCGTGATCGTCCGCGACCGCAGGCTGCTGATCGTCGACCCCGCCGACGACCTGAAGGTCGCCATCACCTCCGACAGCGAGACGTACCTGCCCGGCGGCGAGGCGTCCATCGGCTTCACCGTGACCGACAAGCGCGGAAAGGGCGTGGCCTCGGCCCTGGGCGTGATGGTCGTCGACGAGGCCGTCTTCGCCCTACAGGAAATGCAGCCGGGGCTGGAGAAGGTCTACTTCTACCTGGAGAAGGAGATCGCCACGCCGCGGTATGAGATTCACGGGTGGGAGACGGACCGGCTGCTGCCCCCGCCGGAGCCCAAGCCCGGCCCGCTGCTGGCCCGGCGGGAGGCGGCCGCGAGGGTCCTGCTGGCCTCGGCCAAGGGCGTCGGCGAGTACGACATCCACGTCAACACCTTCCGCCGCGACAACAAGGCCGCTGCCTTTCAGGCCAAGATGAGACGGCGCCTCGCCGACAAGTATATGAAGGTCCTGCAGGCCACGGCCAAGTTCTCCGCCGCCCACCGCAATGACAAGAACAAGCGTCCCACCGGTGTCGACCTGGCCGAGCTGGTCGAGGCAGGATTCCTCAAGCAGGCCGACGGCGTCGACCCGTGGGGCTCGCCCATGAAGATCTCCGGCCGATGGGACCGCCGCCGGCAGGCCTACAGTCAGCCCGTGCTGTCCTCTACGGGCATCGACGGGAAATGGGACACGGCCGACGACGTCGTCTTCGACATGCGCTTGTGGTTCGGGCGCCGCGGCATGCTCAGGATGAAGCGGGGGGGCGGGGCGAGGTTCGCGGAGATGGCTGGCGGCGGGGGCGGCGGCGGTTGGGGCATGGAC
>CAZNSB010000581.1:0-1903 GCA_964575155.1 uncultured Planctomycetaceae bacterium
CAGCATGTCATCGGCCCAGCAGAGCGACCCCTTGCCGACGCCCCGCTCGCCCCACTGGCGCCGGCCCGTCTTCAGGTCGAGGCACGCGTACCCGTCGCCGTTGTTCCCGTAGATGTACCCCTGGTGGATGACGTACCCGCCGTGATGGCAGACCATGTCGCGGGTGGTCCAGGCGGGCTGGGCGACGAGCCGGCGTCCTGCCCGGGCCAGTTTCAGGCAGATGCCGCCCTTGCCGTACCCGTTCGCCCAGAAGATGTATCCATCGGCGTAAGCAGGGGTGGGACAGTTGGCGGTGTTGTTCGCGCTGAAGTCGTTGGACCAGAGGAGCGCGCCGTTTCGCGGGTTCACGCACACGATGCCGCTGCGGGTGCCCGTGGTCACGAGCGGGACGCCGGCAAACGTGAACGCCAGGCACGAACTGTACTCCGGCCCGGCGGAGAAGCCGCTGCTCGCCCACGCGTTGCGTCCGGTGCGTTTGTCGAGGGCAACGATGGCCCTCTGCCCGCCGGGCTTGCAGATGGCCAGTTTGCCGAGGATGAGGACCGATTCGGCGTATCCCCATTCCCCCGACTTGCCGCCGAACTCCCGCGTGTGCCGACGCCAGACCGGCCGGCCCGTGCCCGCGTCGAGGCAGCCGATGGTGCCCCTGCCCGAGAGCAGGTACAGCCGGCCCTCGTCGATGGTCGGCGTGGCGCGGGTCCCCGGGTGGTCGCCGCTATACGCGTCGTCGACGGGCACGCGCCACTTGGCCTTGCCCTCCAGGTCGAACGCCGACAGGACCAACTTGCCGCCGACCTCGCCCGTGATGTAGACCGTGCCGCCGCTCACGGCCACGCTCGAGAACCCGTGCCCGATATCGCCGACCTTCCACAGGAGCGCGGGTCCCTCGGCCGGCCACTCCTTCAGCAGGCCGGTATCGGGCGACTTGCCGTCGCGGTTGGGTCCCCGCCACTGGGCCCATTCCGCCGAAGCCGGCGCAGCCGCCCCCACGGCACCGGCAACCACGACAAGGATGATCGCCGTCAGACCGAGCACCACGAGGCCGCTCTTACGCATTGTCCCCTCCTTCAACCTGCATGACGCGCGGTGGTGTCCGGACCGACCGCCCGTGAATCCCCCCTTCCTGCAACGGCGCGGCCCGTCCGGGCCGCGCGGAGTCTCCGTCATAGCGTTGTCATCGTAGGCGGACGCAGCCTCCCCCCGCGAGGTCGGCGGGTCCGGAAACCGGCCGCGCCACTGCTCGTCGGGTGGCCATGCCGCCCGCCGCAGCCGAGCAGCACGCCGGAGGGTTTTCGTTGCCTGTCACCCCGCGAACGCTTACGGAACGACTATTCTACAACCTCGAATCCAACCAATTCGGCGAATCGTTTGATGGGTTCCTTGATATCGCCGTAAAACACCACCTGGTGGCAGCCCCAGGTTCCCCACCAATGCCGAAATGCAGGGCCGCCGGGGTCCGAAGGCAACAGGTAGGAGCGCTCCGGCCGGTCGAGTTTGACGAGGATCTTGTTCCTGCACCAGACGTTCGCGAAATCCTCATAAAGGGCGTTGCCGTCAAGCACCGTCCCGGTAAACACCGACACCTTCTTCCTGTAGACGTCGAACTTGACGACGGTGGCCGGTTCGTCCGTCGGCCACTGCACCGTCGTCGCAACAGAAATAGTGTTCTCATCGAACTTCTTGGCCCACTTCCCGCCCCATTGGTGGATCACGTGATCTCTGATCACATAAGGAATCGTGCCATCGCCCTTCGGGTTGATCGGAGCGCCGCAGTGACCGACGATGATCACATTTTCGGGACGGGCGCCTGTCGGCTTAAGCTTCGAGGCGTTGAGAACGTCACCGGCAAAACCCATGGACCCTCCTGTCAAATGGGTTCCCACCATCATGGTGACCATGCAAT
>CAZNSB010000581.1:1913-3446 GCA_964575155.1 uncultured Planctomycetaceae bacterium
GGATATGCTCTTTACTCAATTCGATCATCGCCATGGGAAACATAACGTTTGTTTTCGAGCCCTCGGGGTTATTGGACCCTGCCAGGTGCCACGTCGCCATCGTCACCGCATCGCCGTCGTATTTCCTCAATAGCCTTTTCAGGCCGAGATATAGTTTCGCATTCCTTACGAGGTCTTTTCTCTTCACGACTTTTACCTCGGTGGCGCCGGACATCCACGCGCCGGCAAGGTCCTGCGCTTTTTGGTCGTCAGCTTTTGCCATTTCCGCAAGCAACTCAATGGAACCCACCTTGATAATCTCGATCCCAAGATAGTCCTTCAGCCTCTTGGGATAATTCCGGTCATAGTCCTTCATTGGGGCGTTGACTTCTCCCCAACCGTGCTGATCCAGCGGATTGATCTTCTCATAGTCCTGAACCGTGACGAGTTTTGCCCCCTGCAACTTGTCCCGGACTTTTTCCGGCGGCAACGGCCCGGAAGAGGCTCCGCCCGCAAAGGCGGGGTAAAGCAAAAACGTGTGGCACAGGACCAGTGTCAACCATGTCGCTGTCGCACCAAGGTGTCGCTTGATCATTTGAGTTCTCACTGAGACTGTTGCGCGAACACCTCTGACCGACCGCCAACTCCCCTTGAGTTCGGCTTTAAGCCGGCCGGGGCACCATGATTGTGTAACGGTTCCCGGGGGGAAGCCAACCCCTTTGTCGCTCAACTCCAATCCGCCTTGCCGGTGCCCTATAACTTCAGCACGCTGTGTGTGGCAAGGCTCCACTGCCTCAACTTCCCCTCTTTCACAAAACGCATCCCAATCCACTTGCACCCGAAGGTTTGTACAACAGGCGCCCCAGCATCATATCCCGCCTGCGGGTCACCCCTCGGCGAGTTTTCCGTCGGCCATGTGGACGATGCGGCCGGCGTACTCGGCCGCCCGGGCATCGTGGGTGACCAGCAGGACGGCCCCGCCGCCGCCGGCGAAGTCGGCCAGGTACTTCAGGACCGTGTCGCCGCTGGCCGGGTCCAGGTTCCCGGTGGGTTCGTCGGCCAGGAGGACCCTCGGCTGATTGAGCATCGCCCTGGCCAGGGCCACCCGCTGCCGCTCGCCGGTGCTGAGTTCGCTCGGCACGTGGTCCAGGCGCGCCGAGAGGCCCACGTGCTCGATGAGGGCCATCGCGCGCTGGCGGGCCTCGGCCGACGGCCGGGCCAGCGACGCCGCCAGCACGTTGTCCAGAACCGTCAGGTACGGCATCAGGTGGAACTGCTGAAAGACGAAGCCGATGGTGGTGGCCCGCATGCGGGCCCGCTGCTCGGGCGGCAGGGTGAGAAGTTCGTTTCTGCTGTGGTGACGCGACGATGCTCGAAGACCGCGACCTCCGACTGGATCTGCTCGCGCTGGGACTGCTGGCGCTGACGGTCTTTCTGGCCGCCACGCTATTGAGCTACAACCCCGGCGATCCGCCGAGCACCCTGGTGTATCCCCAGCAGACCGAAACGCTCAACGTTTGTGGCCGCTCCGGGGCGATGTTGAGCCGGATGTTG
>CAZNSB010000582.1:0-3445 GCA_964575155.1 uncultured Planctomycetaceae bacterium
GCACCAGGCAGGCGGCGCCTGCCTCGGCGGCGGCGGCGAGCGTCCTCAGGGCGTAGTCCGGGTTGTCCCGGTAGCCGTCGAAGAAGTGCTCCGCGTCGAAGACGGTTTCCCGCCCGGCGCGGGCCATCAGGGCCACCGAGTCGGCGATCATCTTGAGATTCTCTTTCTGCGACGTTCGCAGCACCTCGCGGACGTGCAGGATCCAGCTCTTGCCGACGAGGGTGATGACGGGCGCCCGGCTGTCGAGGAGTGCTCTGAGCCCGGCGTCCTTTCGGGCGGCGAGGCCCTTGCGCCGGGTCATGCCGAAGGCCGCGATCTTGGCGTGCCGCATGTTCCGGTTGCGGATCTCATCGAAAAACGCCTTGTCCTTGGGGTTGGACAGCGGGTACCCGCCCTCGATGTAATCGACCCCCAGCCCGTCGAGCCTCTTGGCGATCATCAGCTTGTCTTCCAGCGACAGCCACATGCCCTGCGCCTGGGTGCCGTCTCGCAACGTCGTCTCGTAGATGTCGATTCTTGTCTTTTTCTTGCTCATGATGCCTGCCTCCCGGCCGCCGGGCTGGTCCGTCGGTCGGGCCTGAAGGATATAGAAAAAGGCCCTGAAGCTCTCTTCGCCTCAGGGCCGCCGGTTGTCAGCAGGAATTGCCGCACCCGCCCTAAGGCACGCAGGGTACAATGACAATGGCGATGATGCCTACGCGGACGCCGCCGTTCCCGCTCCGGGAGGCCGCAGTGCTTCTCAGATTGTCGGCAAATGTCCGCATTACCCTCTCTCGCCATCTGCGTGCCCGTTCCGGGCCGGCGTCAAGCATCATATATCGTCCGCCGCCGCCCTGTCAATACATAGATTTCGGCACAAACCGGGTTGCGTTCCCGGCCCGCAGAGTGAGGGCATTCGCGGCCCTCAGTGCAGAAACGGATTGCTGCGGCGCTCCTGGCCGATGCTGCTCGGCGGGCCGTGACCGGGCAGCACGCGCGTCTCGTCCGGCAGCGTCAGCAGATTCTCCCGGATGTTCCGAAGCAGTTGCGCTTCGCTGGCGCCGGGGATGTCGCACCGCCCGATGCTGTCGGCAAAGAGCGAATCGCCCGTCAGCACCACGCCGGCGGCTTGGCAGTAATAGGCCGCCCCTCCAGGCGTGTGGCCCGACGCGTCCAGCACTCGCCACCCCAGGGCCCCCAGCCGCAACTCCTGTCCGGGCTCGACGGTTTCCTCGGCCGGGGGGGCCGTGATGTTGAATCCGAGTGGGAGCGACAGGTTCGCGACCGGGTCGGTCAACAGGCCCGCGTCGCCGGCCGGAACGGTGATCACCGCGTCGCCGTGGGCTTCCTTGACGGCGGCCACGCCGGCGATGTGGTCGCCGTGGCCGTGGGTCAGGAGGATCCGCTGCGGCCTCAATGCCTTCCGCCGAAGGCGTTCCAGGAGAGCTGCGGGGGACAGTCCCGGATCCACCACCCAGCACGCCCGCTGGGCAACGGCTTCTGGGCCGGGGGCGAGCACCACGTAGCAGTTCGTCATCAGCTCACCCAGCACGAGGCACTCGATGGTCAGTCCGCCGCCGGCCCGCAGGATCATTTGCCGAGGCCTTCCAGGTATTCGCCGATGATCTTCTTGACGTCGCTCTCGCCGCTCTCGGCCCACATGCCGATGATCTTCCGCTCGCGGTCGGCGGAGGCGGGGCTGTCAGAGGCGTGGGCGCCGTTGCGCATCAGGTCCCTGCCGAACTCGCTGCGAACGGTGGCCGGCTCGGCCTTGGTCGGGTCCGTCGACCCGAGGTGCCGGCGGATCTTGCTGATGGCGTCGGGGCCCTCGTACAGCATGGCCAGGCACTTGGACCGGCTGGCGGAGCGTTTCATCGCGGGGTCGGCGATTTCGTCGGGGTTCACTCCGGTCATGAACTCGACGATGCGGTTCAGCTCGGTCTGGGCGTTCCGCTCGGCGAGGAACTCCGCGGTCCGCTCCGAGTCCATCATGGTGAACGGGAAGGCGAAGGCGTTGTGGAGCCGGCTGTAGATCTCCTGTGTCAGGTTCGGCTTCAGCCGGGTCCGGAAGTCATCCTTCAGCGGCCCGTAGAACTCCTCCGCCTGGGCGACCGTCATGTTGAACAGCTTCGTGCCGACGATCCTCAGCCCGGTCCGGCTGAAGACGTCGATGATGTTTCCCGCCCGGCGGGTCGGCCGCTCGAAGTTGTCCGGCTTCAGGACCACCAGGCAGGTCTCGATGTGGCTGGCGGGCGGGTACCTGCATTTGCCCGTGAAGATCCCGCCGTCGCTGTCGCTGTACCGGGCGAACAGCTTGAGGTGTTCCAGGGTCAGTGCCCGCGCCGGCCCGGTGATGACGGCGGGCTCGAAGTATCGGATCCTCCCGTCGCGGTCGCGGATGAAGTCCCCGTACGTCCCCCGCACGGTGTCCCCCACGGGCTGCTCCGTGAAGCTGCCAATGACGTCCTGTTTCAGGTGCCGCACGCCGTCCGGGCCGCGGAAAAGCAGCAGCAGGCAGCGCGGCAGGAACCCCCACGGATTCTCGCGGCGAAGATCCTCGTCAATGTACCGCCGCCACGCCTCCGCCAGCTTGGGCTCCATGTCCGGCGGGCAGAAGCTGTCCCGGTAGGCGTCCAGGAACTCATCGGAGAACACGAACATGCGCACCGCCGCCAGCGTCAGCCGGGAAAGCGCCATGAGCCGACCGATCACGCCGCCGGTGCGGCTCTTGAGGATGCTGTACGGCGTGATCAGGGCGTAGGCCAGTTCGTTCATTATTTTCCTCTTTTTCCGTTTTGTCGCTCCGCCGATCCGATTGGCCGCAATCCTCGCCGGTTTCGCCGCCAGGATACAGAACCGCCCTTTCCGAAACAACGTTTGACTTGTCGGCGGCGGGGCTTATACTCTCCGGCAGCTTTGAGTGATCGGCTCAACAAGGTGATGCGCGGACCGAAAGAGACCCGCCCGCGCGTGACGGGGAGTTCCTGTCATGCGGCCGCGACGCTCGCCGTCCTGGTGGCCCTCGGCGGCGGCGCTGCCTTGGCCGGGGAGGAGGCGATCTACCTCAACGAGGACGCCGTCCTCGCCGCCAGGCAGATCCACAGCTTCTCCGTCCGCGGGGAGACCGTCAGCGTCCTGGTGGGGGAGTTCTCCCTGACGCTGGGCAGGCGCGCGGTCAGCGGGCGCAAGGCGGTACTCTGGCTGAAGGAGCGGCGCGTCGCCGACCGGACCCTTCGCGCGATCGAGGCCTACGTCGAGGGGGAGGCCAAGGTCACCGAGCCCGACGGCACCACCACCACCGACCGCGCCCTCTTCGTCGTCCTGCACCAGCAGGGGCGGCTCCGCGCCCGGGTCGCCGTCCACAGCGGACGGAGGCTGGAGTCCTTTCCCCTGTACAAGAGGGCGGCGGCCATGCGGCGTCGTTTGGCGGCCGGGGAACCGGCCCGCCCGCCGCCGGCGCCGCCGG
>CAZNSB010000583.1:0-3437 GCA_964575155.1 uncultured Planctomycetaceae bacterium
GGAGTACAGCCTGGCCGTCCTTTCGTTGTAGTTCCCGGTGGCCAGGTGCAGGTACCGCCGGACCCGCCGGGCCTCACGCCGGACGATAAGCAGCGCCTTGGCGTGCGTCTTGAAGCCCGCGATGCCGTAGATCACGTAGCACCCCGCGTCCTCCAACTGCCGCGCCCAGTTGACGTTCTTCGCCTCGTCGAACCGCGCCTTCAGCTCGACGAGGACGGTGACCTGTTTTCCGTTCTCGGCGGCCTTGGCGAGGGCGCGGATCACGGGGGAGTCGCCGCTGGTGCGGTAGAGGGTCTGCTTGATGGCCAGGACGCCGGGGTCTTCGGCCGCCGCCTCCAGCATGCCCACCACGGGGTCGAAGGATTCGTAGGGGTGCACCAGGAGGACGTCGCGGTCCTGGAGGACCCGCCAGAGGTCCTGCCCGCCGAGGAGGTCCCTGGGCGGCTGGGCGGGCCAGTCGGGGTACTTGAGCCTGTCGAAGCCCGGGCGGTTGGCGACCTCCATCAGGGCCGAGGCGTCCAGCATGCCCCCCACCTCGTACACGTCCTGCCGCTTCACGTCGAGCCATTCCATCAGCCGATGCTTCAACGGCCGCCCCGGCGCGGCGGCGATCTCCAGGCGGACGACCGCGCGGCGGCGGCGGGCGTGGACGGCCTGCTCCATGGCCTCCATCAGCTCGGCGGCGTCCTCGGAGTGCACGTCCACGTCGGCGTCCCGGGTGATCCGGAAGACGGCGGCGTCCAGCACCGTGCAGTCCGGAAACAGCGCCCCGATGCCGTCGGCCATGACCGCCTCCAGCCGGACCAGCCGGAGACCCCTCTCGGCGGGGATGGTGATGAACCGCCCGCCGGCCGCGGGGACGGGCACCACCGCCAGCTTCCGGTCGATCCGGCCTTTCTCATCGGGCGCCTGGGCGGCGAGCATCAGGGCGAGGTACAGCTTGAGTCCCGGCAGGACCGGGCAGGGGCGCAGCTCCTCCACCGCCAGCGGCGTCAGGATGGGCAGGATCTCCGCGCGAAAGACCGAGCGCAGGAACTCCCTCTGCTGGGTGTCCGCCTCGCCGATCTCGAGAAGGTGTATGCCCTGCCGGCTCAAAGCGGCTGCCGCGTCGCGGATCGCGTCGGTCTGCTCCTTGACCATCCGCCGGACCCGCCTGCGGATGGCCGAAAGCTGACCGGCCGGGGTCATCCCGCTCACGTCGCGGCGCCTCACCCCCGCGGACTGCCGCTGCTTCAGGCCGGCCACGCGGATCATGAAAAACTCGTCCAGGTTCGCGCTGACGATGGCCAGGAACTTCAGCCGCTCCAGCAGCGGGACGTCCGCGGCGGCGCCCTCGCGCAGCACCCGGTCGTTGAATTCCAGCCAGCTCAGCTCCCGGTTGATGTACAGCTCCGGAGATTCCAGTTGCGTCCGGCCCATCGGGCTATCGCCTCACCCCGCCGCGCCTTGCCGCGATTCTCTTCACCGCAGGGGCCGCAGGGAACGCGGAGGTCATTCATCCTGGGGCAAGCCGCAGGGCTCGCCGCCGCCTGCACTTGCTGCCAATTCCCCGTGTCCGGGCGTTCTTTTCCTTCCTCGCCACCAAGCCCGCACACGCCAAGCCGACGCTCGAACTGCCAACGGGAGAAACAAAAAACTCATCTCTGCGATCTTTGCGCTCTCCGCGGTGAGTGAACTCCCACACTACTGACCCGGCGGAGGGCGCTCGGGGCGTGCCGGCTGCGGGCCAAGCTCTTCCAGCCGGACCTTCATGCCGTAAATGTCCTCGAACAGCTCGCCCTTGGCCGCCAGCGTCCTCCGCTCCAGCGCCAGGTCGGTCACGTTCGGGACGTAGATCACAAACTCCTCCTCGCCCCGATCGAACTGGATGTCCCGGATCTGCTGGGCGTGCCCGTGGTCGAGGGCGTCGGCGACGCGGAGGATGGCCGCCAGCTTGCTGACGACGACGCGTCTCTCGCGGGGCAGGCCCATGTAGTCCGTGTGCGTGGGCTTGGGCGGGCTGCGGCGATGGTACCGCGCCACGTGGGCGATGACCGTCATCTCGTCCCGCCGGAGCCCGAAGACCTCGGAATTCGAGATCAGGTAGTAAGTGTGCTTGTGGTGGGCGCGGTTGCTGACGTAGCCCCCGACCTCGTGGAGGATGGCCGCGACCCGCAGGAGCAGCCGGGACCTCGGGCCAAGCCCGTGGTCGGCGGTGAGGGCGTCGAAGGTCCGCACCGCCAGATCGGCCACGTGCAGGGCGTGATCGGCGTCGTAGAGGTACTTCTCGGCGAGGGTCTTGGCCGACTGGCGGATGCTGCCGACCAGGGCCTCGTCCTCCTGCCCCGTCACGCTGCGGGCCAAATCCAGCAGCAGCCCGTCACGCATGGACGCCTGGGAAACCACCATCTGCCGCGCACGCGTCGCGTGAAGCAGGCACTGCTGCGCCAGCAGGGCCGCCACCAGCGTCTCCGCCGACGCAAACGGCAGGCCGTGAGCCCGCGCCAGCTCGTCCGCCGTGTGCACGGCGCACGCCGCCACAAACTCATCGAACTCCTTCACGCCGATCGTGTGCAGCCCGTCGGAGGCCGCGGGCTTGCCCACCTGCCGGGCGGCAAAACGGGCGTCCCCGCCCACCGCAATGAACGACCGCACCTTCTGGAGCCCCAGCGAGGACTTGATCGTCGTGACCACCCCGGCGATCTCGTGGCGAAGCAGATCGGCCGCCTGGGCGGGAGGCTCCGTGGAGGTGGCCAGCATCTCCTGTAGCCGGATCGACCCCAGCCGGTAGCTCCCGGAGCTGGAGATCTCCCCGTCGTGCAGCAGGGTCAGCAGGGCGCTGCCCCCGCCGACGTCCGCGATGAGGGCGTCGTTCCGCCGCAGGTGGGGGGCGTCGCCGACGGCGTCGCGCACGGCCCCGACGGTGAGTCGGCTCTCCTCGGCGGGCTCGATGACCTCCACGTCCAGGTTGGTGGCCATGAAGATGCGGTCGAGGAAGGCGTCGGCGTTGGCGGCCTCTCGCACGGCGCTGGTGGCGACCGCCCGGACCCGCCCGGCCTGGTAGCTCTCCAGGACCCGGCGGTAGTCCCTCAGGACGGCAATGGCGGCGTTCATCGTCCGCTGGCTCAACCGGCCGGCGACGAACGTGTCCTGCCCCAGCCGGACCGCTCGCCGCATCCGCTCCAGCACCTCCACCCGCCCGTCCGCCAGCACCTGCGCCACCGCCATCCGAAGGGAGTTCGAGCCGACGTCGATCACCGCGACGACCTTCGCCGCCTCTCCGCTGTCCTTGCGAGTCTCCATGACGCGTGCTCTCGCGCCGCCCCGCAGGCGGCGGCGCTCCATCCAGTGTATCCCGAAAGCCGCGCCGGAGTCGCCAATTTTCAGCGCCCGTCCTTGCGGAGTGTGCGACATCTTTTCCTGGCAGGAAAAGATGTCGCAGTGCGCCAGGGAGAGCC
>CAZNSB010000584.1:0-3430 GCA_964575155.1 uncultured Planctomycetaceae bacterium
ACACGCGGCGGATCAACTTCCGGGAGCGTTGGCGGGGCTACCTGTGGCAGGGGCGGTTCGGTTCGGCGGTGATGGACGACGCGTATCTTCTGAATGCCACAGCCTATATCGAGCGCAACCCGGTTAAGGCGCACCTGGCCGAGCGGGCCGAGCACTGGCCCTGGAGCAGTGCCGCGGCCCACGTCAGCGGCCGTCCGGACGGCATCGCCGAGACCGCCTGGCTCGCCGAGCGTGTGGCCGGCTGGATCTGCCCGTGGGGCGAGTACCTCGCCCGCGAGGACTGCGAAATGGTGGGGCCGCTGCTGCGTCGCGGTGAAACGACCGGCCGTCCGATCGGCGACGGCCGCTTCCTGGCCTCCCTCGGCCGTCTGCTCGGGCGCGATCTGACGCCCAAGAAGCGCGGGCCCAAACCGAAGCGTCAAAGGGCGAGGGAAAGGGCGAGGCGATGCAAGCCGGGCCAAATGCAGATATGGAGGAATTATTAAGATCGCGGTAGGGACGGGCCTTTCGGCCCGCCCCCCGCACAGATCCGTACGTGAGGAACTACCTCATACGGCTCCTACCTCGGGTCGTGCCGTCGGGCGTTCACGTGCAGCGCCCGGCGCAGGCGGACCGATCCACTTGGCGTTTCCGGCCGGCTCTGGGTCCGACCCACGCGCGATCGGTCAGCCTTGCCCTTGGTCACCGGCCTTCCCTCCCGCCGGTCCGCCGCCACTGTCGCCGTGCGTGCTCTTCGGCCCCAGGCGGAGGGTTCCCAGCCGGGCCCTTTCGGTTGCCCGGTGGGGTCACAGTTCCGCCGTCACCGTCGATCACGCACGGGGAGGCTTTGTTCCCGGCGTTCCTCGGTACTACGCTGGTGTCAGACTTCCCGCCGGCGTGCATGTCAGGCGTTCGGCCACAGGCCTTCCCTGACCGATCCGGCCGCGCCTTGCGGAGCAACGACTCGGATACCGACGGGATCTCCCGGTTCTCGGACATGGAGCGTCCATGCATGCTCGGGGTCTTCGACTCCGCGGGGCCGATGACGCGGCTCGCGCTAACGCCACGCATCGTGTTGCCTTCCCTGCCGCGCAACGAGGTCGGCACCCCGGTGAGGGTGATTTCGGAGCTCAATATCCGGCCTGCATGGTTCCCCTGTCAACGCTTGCGTCACGTCCTTGCGGACGCACCGCCATGACTCGGGGTCGTGGTGGGTCGCTACTGCCTTCCACGTAAGGCTCTTTCATCCTCTACTCCATGCCGGTTTATCCCGGCGCTTCTGCGCGTCCCCGGTAGGGACACCCCTTGCGGGGTGCCCCCCGGACAGATCCCGGCGAGCGGAACTACCGCACCGGGCTCCTGCCTTGGGTCCTGACGGCCAGACGCTGGGCGGGATAGGGATGCAGGATGCACGGAGACGGAAGCCAGAGACTGCTGAGACGGTAGGCGCGTGCCCAACTGGCCTTGCCTTTGTCGCCGCGTCGGCGGAGGATTCGCCACCACAGCCACTGCACCTGCCAGCGGAACGAACTGAGCCAACGCGAGGTCCGGGGAACCGCATAGTAACGATACCAGCCCTGAACTACGCGTCGAAGCCACGCCCCCGTCTCGGCCACCGGCCGGTGCCGTCGTCGATGCAGGCTTTCCTTGATCGCCCGAAGCGTACGACGCATCCGTCCGGCCATCGGGAAGCGAAGCACCGTGAACGTTCCGTTGCGCTTCCGGCTGCACGCGTGCGTGAAGCCCAGGAAGTCGAACGTCGACGGCTTGCCCTCCCCGCGTCGGCGGCGGTTCTCGCTCGCAAAACGACCGAACTCGATCAGCCGCGTCTTGTCGGGGTGCAGGTCCAGTTTGAACGTCGCCAGTCGCTGGCGAAGCTCGCCCAGGAACCGCTCCGCTTCTGCCTTGTGCTCAAAGCCCATCACGAAGTCATCGGCGTAGCGAACCACAACGACATCGCCGCTCGCATGCCGTTGACGCCACTGATGGACCCACAGGTCGAGGGCGTAGTGGAGATACACATTGGCCAACAGGGGCGAGATGCTCCCGCCCTGCGGCGTGCCCGTCTCCGCCGTCACCCTTCGGCCCTCTTCCATCACCCCCGCGCGAAGCCACTTCTTCACGTGGCGAATCACGCGGGTGTCCGCGATCCGGTGCCCGAGGAACGTCACCAGCCATTCGTGGTCGATGGCGTCGAAGAAGCCACGAATGTCCGCATCGAGCACCCAGTTGATCCGCCGCTGTTCGAGGCCCACCGTCAACGCATCCAGGGCATCATGGGCGCTGCGTCCCGGCCGGAACCCGTACGAGAAGCCAAGGAAGTCTTCCTCGTACACCGCGCCGAGAACCTCCGCCGCCGAACGCTGGACGATCTTGTCTTCCAGCGTGGGGACCCCGATCGGACGTTGCCGACCGTCGGCCTTGGGGATCCAGACGCGCCGGACCGGCCGGGCGCGATACGCGCCCCGCTGGAGCCGCGACGCCAGGTCCTGGAGGTTCGCCTCCAGGTCCCGCTCGTAGGCCTCCCACGTCTGGCCGTCCACGCCCGCGGCGGCGTTGCGCGTCAACGCGTAAAAGCTCTCCCGCAGTCGTTCGACGTCATAGACGTGGTGCCACAGCGTGGTCAACCGCAGCTGCTTATCCCGGCGCGCTGCCTGCCGTATCCGCTCCAACGCCGCTTGCGGGGTTGGCCGGTCCTGTGCCCGGGCCCCGGTGCCTCGGAGCGAATTGCCCTCGGCCGGCCCCCTTCCCTCGGCCCGCTCCGCCGACGACGTGGCCGGCTGACTCGCGTCACGCCGGTTGCCGCCGCCGTTGTTCGCGGATGTCTTCGGTACTATGGGGCCGTCAGACTTCCCATCCTCGTTCATCGCCGTCTTGCTCCCGTAGGATTCACGGCACGGACCGCGACGCCATCACCGTCGCGGCCAAGGAGGGGATCTCCCAGTTCCTGCCCGGAGCGCCTCCGTACGTGCATGGGGTCTACGACCGCGCGGGGCCCGGACGTATCTCGCGATAGCGATACGCCGGTAGGGACTTCGGCCTCGGGGAATAGCCTCGACGCCCCGGATTCAATTATTACGCGGCTCCATACCCAGCCCGCACGATCCTCTGCCGACGCTTGCGTCACGGCGTCGCCGCCGCGCCGCCACGGCTCGAGGCCGGTTCGGGTCGCTACTGCCTCACCGTATGGTGCTTGCATCCACTACGCTCCGTCAGTGACTGGCGCTTCTCCCCGGATATCTTCCTCTCACTAACAGGCGCATTGTAAACTGGATTGGAGACTGGGCCGACTGATCCCGGCCCGGTCGATTCATGGGCATTCGGCTGATCCCCGGATGAACGATCGCATATCCGGGGCATATCCGATATCCGGGGACGGATATCCGGGGACGCCGTACGAATGGTCCTTCCTTAAGGTCCGGTAAGCAAGACGGTCTCCGATTGCCGATGA
>CAZNSB010000585.1:0-3418 GCA_964575155.1 uncultured Planctomycetaceae bacterium
AAAGTGTCAATCATCCGGAGAATTCTCAGAATCCTTTTTTCAGACAGAGCCTAGTGCTGTAGTAGCATTCGGTGTCGTAGGTGAGCCTAACCTCGGCGCCGTCAACGGGCTCACCGTCGGGACCTACAGCGCGGCCCCGAAGCGTTTCACCTTCTCCCAACTCCACCGACACCTCCGCCACGGGGCCGTCTTCATCGATCACCACCGGATCGCTGGCGGCAAAGGAGGTCCCTTCGCTCGCAACGACTAGACACCTCGCGCCGAACGGCACTGGGCCGAGGTAGAAACGTCCCTGGTCGTCGGTCTGCCCGCGGGCCATCACGAAACGGTCCTGGATTCCTTCTTGCATCCTGCGCCCCACTGCCGCCACGCTTTGCCACGACAACGCGTCCCCATTGGAGCCGAAGAGCTGACCGACAACGGCCCCCGCCGGTGCGACTGGGATCGTCACGGGGAGGGGGCCTTCTCCGTTCCGGACTCGGACGGGCACAAGATCCTCGAACCAATACCCGAGAACCAGGTCCGGACGCACATGGAACTCCGAAGGCACAGGCGCTTCGAAGCTGATCTGCCCGTTCCGGAGGGGGTACGTCGCGCCGCGACTCGCGTCCCACCCCCGCCAGTAACCAATGCTCACATCGCCGGTAGGCGCGGGGTAGCCATCGGGCGGTACGAAACATATCTGCACTTCTCGGACTCCCTCATCGCCCCGCAGATCGATGACGAGGTCTTCCACGGGCTCCTTCACCCTTAAGGTCTTACCCTCGTAGCCGGCCAGTATTTCCAGCGGGCCTTCCCACAAATCAGCGACCTCGAAGTAGCCGACCCCGTCTCGCACCTCGACCGGGGCATACTCATGGGATCTGACCTCTCCTGCGCTTGTCTGCCGCTCCCTCCAGAAGCCCACCGCGGGTCCTCCCTCCCACTGTGTTAGGGCGTCGAGCGGGCCCAGGACCTGGCCGCGCACGTAGAGTTCCGGACCAAGGTCGACCCGCAGGTCCGTCTGTCCGGCCCGCACTTCGTGAACGAACGCCGGCGCGTGTTCCGGGGCCCGCACTATCAGGTCGTAGACAGCGTCCTCCTGAAGCGACTTGAGGGTGAACCGCCCATGTTCATCGCTGACCGCGGTCGCCGGCACACCCAGCGGCTGGCCATATCGCCTAAGCGGGCCGTGGATGATGCATATCTCCGCCCCGGCGATTGGCTTTCCCGTAGCACGGGAGGTCACCAATCCCCGGGTAGGCCGGGCCGGAGAGAGTCGCCACTCAAGGACCTCGCCCGGCCGGAAGTGATGGTCTCGCTGCTCGGCCTGGTAGCCGTCTGCCGTGACGACGAGGCGCATGGGTGCGTCGGCGACGTGCTCCAGCCGGAGCAATCCATCGCTGTCCGTTCGCAAGTCCTCATGCCCCAGGGGCAGATCGCCGACCGGGTAGGAAATCGTCACCTCGGCTGCAGCCACCGGCACATCCTCGGGTTCCATTAGGCGGACAGTGGCGCGGAAGCCGGGGCTGAGCCTGAGTTTCACGTCCACCGGCTGCTGGCGGGGCTCGACCTTCAGCGGCCCGGCGAAGGCAGGGGCATAGGCCCTCGCTTCGATCAGAACCCGGATGGTGCCAGCGGGCAATGCGACCGAAAACTGCCCCTGCTCGATCGAAGGGGTGTACGTCCGGCCGCCGAGAGGGGATGACCAGCTCAGGATGGCCAGCTTCGCGTCGTCAGGCAGAGGCCTGCCGTCGTCCGTAACGACGACGCCGTTCACCGTTACTGCCTCGCGCTCGCGCCCGCCGTGCAGCCCGTAATCCCGATGGGCAGCCTTGACGCGTTCGATGCGTTCGCCAGGCGTAAGTGCCGCAGCGGCGGTTTCTGCTATCCCCTGTCCGCCAGCAAGGGCGTAACCAACCGACAGGATAGCCAACCCTACTAATGGCAGCGTAACGGCCCCCCGCCGCCGTACGCGACACCGATGCCGTCTTTCCTCCTCGTTCCCCATTTGCGCCTCCGGAGATACGGTTTTCCGAGTCCCGCGGCACTTGGTAGACAACCGGACCGCGCTGCCCGTGCGAGCGCTGCCGGGAACGCCGTGTAATAGCCGGAATCGGAGCGACCTACCTATTGTAGCACAACCGCCCTCTTACGAGCGCCCACGAACGAACCTCTTCTCCTTTCACGAGGACCTGAACATGGAAGAGACTGACAGCCATGATACAAACGGCGACGCTTGCGAGCTCTGCCAGGAGCCACTTGCCGACGGTGACACCGTCGTGCAGGTCGTGGAGGACAGGCACCCCACCTACGACAAGGAGATCGTGCTGCACACCTACCACAAGACGTGCTGCAACAACCGCGAAACGGTGACACACGACTGTCCGCACTGCGGCTGCTGGTTTCATCTCGCCCTGCTCAGGAAGGGAGAGGGTCCGCAGTCCCAGCGGCTCTTCTGCCCGTTCTGTGGAATGGCGACGGATTGGGATCGGCCTCAGGTGAGCACCTGAGGCCGGCTGGCCAACGCCGGATTTAGAGTGTGACAGTGATCACTGCTGCCCAAGCTTCTCCAGGGCTTCCCTGGAGGGCACATCTCCGGCCTGCGCTGCCTTCGTGAGCCACCCGATGGCAAGTTCCCTGTCCTTCTCCACGCCGCGTCCCTCAGCGTACATGAGGCCCAGATCACGCATGGCGGGGGCGTAGCCGGCTGCCGCAGCCGCCCCGAAGCACTGGACAAGGGCCTGGTCACCTGGCTCAACCGCCCCCGCATCGGCAAGAAGCCTTCCCCAGTGGTGCACCGCCGGGGGATAGCTGGCCGCCGCTGCCCGGAAGAGCCAAGCAAACGCCTTCTCCGCTTCCTGTTCTCCGCCCTGCTCGAGCAAGTACCGCTCCCAGAGCGCGCACATGGCGACAGGGTCCCCCGCCTCAGCAGCTCGCCTGAACCAGGTGGTTGCCTCTCTCCCCCGGGCCATGAGGATCGGCGCGATCTGCCTGATCGACGAAATCGATGGCATCGAGCCCAGTGTCGCCTTCGCCATCCGCCAGCTCATGGAAGATCAAGGCAAGCTCGTCCTGCTTCAGAACGGGGGCGAGATAATCGAACCGCACGAGAGCTTCCGCCTGGTCACGACAGCCAACTCCCTGGGCAACGGGGACGAGTCCGGACTCTACGCCGGCACTCGCGTCCTCAACGCCGCCTTCCTGGACCGTTTTGCGGCGGTATTCCGGATGAGCTACATGCCCGCGCCGCTCGAGGCCACCATCATCGGCAGGCGGGCTCCAGGATGCACCCGATCACTGGCCCGGAAGCTCGTAACCGTGGCCCAGGACGTCCGCCGCGCCCGGGAAAACGATGAGATCTTCTGCACGTTCTCAACGCGACGCCTGATCGAACTCGCCCGGAAACATCAGCAACTGGACGACTTCCCCGCCGCCC
>CAZNSB010000586.1:0-3413 GCA_964575155.1 uncultured Planctomycetaceae bacterium
AGTCGATGGTCGGGCGATACCGGCTGCCGGACTCGCGCGGGCGGCAGGCGCGTCGGTATCGCATCCCATTGGCCGGGCCGCTGGAGATGCCCCTGGCGGAACTGCCGGTAGCGCCCTACGCCCTGGGCGTCTGGCTGGGCGACGGCCGGTGCTCGGCAGCCGTGGTCACATTGAACGGCGACGACGCCGAGGAGCTCGGCCGGCACGTCGGCGGGTCCGGCGAGGCGATCTCCTGGAGTCGAGCCCAGCCTGGCGGCAACGCCCGCACGGCCGTGCTGACCCGGACGCACTGCCCCAGGACGTCCTTCCAGGGGCGCCTGCGCGAACTGGGCGTCCTGAACGACAAGCACATTCCCGCCGCCTACCTCCGCGCCGGCGCCTCCCAGCGGCTGGCCCTGCTTCAGGGGATGATGGACACCGATGGGCACGCCGACCGATCCGGTCATTGCGAGATCGTCATGAAGTACCCTCGCCTGGCCGACACCTTCTGTGAACTGCTTTCCACGCTGGGCATCAAGTACGGGCGAAGCCAGAAGCGGGTCGTGATGGACGGCCGAGAGTACGGGCCCTACGCGCGCATCTACTTCGTGGTGCACGACGACATGCCGGTGTTCCGGCTGGCCCGCAAGCGGGCCCGGCTGAGACCCAGGCCCCGGACGGCGCCCCTCAGCGACTGTCGTCACATCGTCGCCATCGAGCCGGTGGACTCCGTCCCGGTGCGATGCATCCAGGTGGACTCGCCTTCATCCCTGTACCTGGCGGGGCGGCGAATGGTCCCGACGCACAACTCGGTCCTATCCCGCATGGCCGCCCTGTGGGCGGTCCTGATCGGCAAGCGCCGGTACGTCTGCCTGATCGGCTCGGCCGCCGACCAGGCCCGCAACCTGCTCCAGGGCATCCAGACGGCCCTGCTGGCGCCGCAGTCGCGGTTGCTGGAGGACTTCCCCGAGGTCGTCTTCCCCATCCAGGCCCTGGAGAACAGCGCCCACCGCCAAAGGGGCCAGCGCTACCAGGGGCAGCTGACCCACCCGGTCTGGACGGCCGACAAGATCGTCATCCCCACCATCCCCGGCTCGGCCGCCTCCGGCTCGGTCATCACCGTCGACGGCCTGGACAGCAACATCCGTGGCCAGCAGCACTCGACCATCAAGGGACGCGTCCTGCGACCGGACCTGGTGCTCATCGACGACCCGCAGACCCGTGAAAGCGCCCGCTCGGCCGTCCAGACGGCCAACCGCCTGGCGATCCTCAACGGAGACGTCCTGGGCATGGCAGGCCCGGGCTGCAAGATCTCCGGCCTGCTGACCTGCACGAAGATCTACGACGGCGACCTGGCCGATCAGGTCCTCGACCGCCAGGTCAACCCCGAGTGGCAGGGCGAGTGCACCAAGATGGTCTACAGCTTCCCGGCCAATGAGAAGCTGTGGGACCAGTACCGCGTGATCTGGGAGGAGAGCCACCGGGTCGGCAACGCCGGGGTTGAGGCCACGGAGTTCTACCGGCAACACCGCGTGGAGATGGATGCCGGCGCGAAGGTCGCTTGGGAGGCCCGGCACAACGCCGACGAGATCAGCGCCCTCCAGCACGCGATGAACCTGATGTTCCGCAACAAGGAGGCGTTCTTCGCCGAGTACCAGAACGAGCCGCTCAGCCAGCAGATCGACGACACGGTGCTGACCCCGGACAAGGTCGCGGCACGGTTCAGCGGCCGCAAACGGGGCCAGGCGCCCCTGTCGGCCTCCACGCTGACGATGTTCATCGACGTCCACGACGCGGTGCTGTTCTGGTGCGCCTGCGCGTGGGAGCCGGACTTCACCGGGTACGTGATCGACTACGGCACCTGGCCCGACCAGAGGCGGGCGTTCTTCACGCTCACCGACGCCAAGCGCACCCTCGGCCGGACCCACCCCGGCGCCGGCACCGACGGCGCCATCCAGGCGGGCCTGGAGGAGCTGGTCGAGAAGTCCCTCCGGCGCTCCTGGCCCCGTGCCGGAAGCGGCGTGCTGCGGATCGAAAAGCTCCTGGTGGACATGGGCTACAAGGCTGGCATCATCGCCAACGTCAAGCACAAGGTCGGTGGCAGCGCCATGGTCCTGTCCAAGGGCATGGGCCTCCGCGCCGGGTCGAGGCCGATGAGCACGTACCGGCGCCGTCCCGGCGAGGTCCACGGCCACAACTGGTACTTCCCCAACGTCAACCGCTCCAGCGAGTTCCCCCACGTGGCCTTCGACGCCAACTACTGGAAGAGCTTCGTCCACGCCCGGCTGGCCGTTATGCCGGGCGATCCGGGGGCGCTGACCCTGTTCGGCAAGGGACCGACCCCGCACCTGCTCTTCGCCGAGCACGTGGCCGGCAGCGAGACCTGGACGCTCACCCACGGCCAGGGCCGGGACGTGCAGGAATGGAAGCTCAAGCCCACCCGCCCGGACAACCACTGGCTGGACTGCCTGGTGGGCTGCGCCGTGGCCGCGAGCATCTGCGGCGTGAGCCTGCCGGGGATGGACGCGAAGCAAGGGCGCCGGCGGAAGCGGTATACGCAGGACGATCTGCGGAGGAGATGACAGTGGCCGAGATCAGGTCGCCGAACGGCGTTGGATTGGAATGTCGCCGCTGCGGCTGCCGGCACTTCTACGTCGTGTACACCCGCCGGGCGCCGGGCGGGAAGCTCGTGCGCCGGCGTGAATGCCGCAACTGCGGGCATCGAATGACCACCGTGGAACAGGAGAGATGACATGGAGCGTCTGAATGAGTTTGAGCTGGAAGTGTTGGAGGTCCTCCCCGTGGAGCCGACGGGCTTGTCGTTGGCGGAGTTGGCGGACGGGCTGCTGGACGACCGGAGCCCCGCGGCCAAGGGCAAGGTGCGCCGCGCGGTGGAGAGCGTCTCCAAGGCGCTGGGCGGCCTGCACGTCCGTAAAGGCAATGACGACCTCGGGGGGTTCGGCATCCGGATGTACGCCGTTCCGCGCAGCAAGATGCCGCAGGTGAGAGCCTTCTTCGCCGAAAAAGCCCTCCTGAATGTCTAGCGGTAGACATCGGGGCCGTTTTGGCTTGGCGGGCACTACTGCGAAGGGTAGTCTCGGGCAAGACGCAGGACGTGCGGCGAACAAGTGAATACCGCCCAAGGAACAGGGCCGGCCAGCCCTGAGCCTCGGTGACGAGCTGAAGCCCGCTGGTCTGTGCACAGCAGATAGGCGGGCTTCTTCTTTGGGCAGGCGGCGGGAAGAGCCCTGGTGGGCTGGCGGGTCTCATACGCCTGCCGCGGCCGGTTCGACTCCGGCTCCCGCAAGTGAGGTGAGTCATGGCGGACGACCTGAAGGACAAGATCAAGGAGAACGCCGAGGGCCCGGCAGAGGCGCGTGGCGACTCCGGCAGCGTCCGTCAGCACGGGCTGAAGGACCAGATCGAGGCGGACA
>CAZNSB010000587.1:0-3411 GCA_964575155.1 uncultured Planctomycetaceae bacterium
GACGTACGCCGGGTGGGCGGTCTCGGCCGGCGTCGGCTCCGCCTCGGGCTGCGGCGGGGGGGCCTCGGCTGGAGGGGGGGCGGGCTTGGCCGCCACGTCCTGGGCGGGCTGGGCGTCCTCTGTGGTTTGCACGTCGTCGGCCATGGTCGTTGGCATTCCTCGCACTAGAGCTTCAGCTCTACCGGCTGCTGGGCCTGGTGGGGGTGCTCCGGCCCGGCGTAGACCTTCAGCTTCCTGAACATTGCCCTTCCCAGGCGGGTCTTCGGCAGCATTCTCCGGACGGCCTCCTCGATGATCCTCTCGGGGTGCTTCCGGCGCAACTTTTCGGCCGAGATGACCTTCCGCCCGCCCGGATAGCCGCTGTACCGGTCGTAGGCCTTCTGGGCGGACTTCCGCCCGGTCAGCACGACCTTCTCGGCGTTGACGATGATGACGTACTCGCCCGTGTCCACGTGAGGCGTGTACTCCGGGCGGTGCTTGCCCATCAGGATCGGCGCGATCCTCGCCGCCAGCCGACCCAGCACCTGACCGGCCGCGTCCACCGCGTACCACTTCGCCGCCACCTCCCCGGGCTTTGCCATGTACGTCTTCATACGCAGGCCTGATCCCTTCACCGTGTCGCCGCCGGGAAACGAGCCGCTTATTATGGCATTTGCCCCCCCGATGTCAAACTTATTTGTGCGCGCCGTGGGGCGTTCTCAGCGGCCGGGCGCCGGCGGCGGGTGGGGCTCCGGCACCTGCTGGATGCAGTCGCCGCTGCAGGAGAAGCCCGTCAGCGTGGCCCGGATGCCCACGGGCCTTCCGTTCCTCCCGTCCGCCGCCATCCACAGCGTCATCGGGCGCGAGGCCAGCTCCCGCTCGCGCTGCCGCGTCAGCCGGAACCGCGCCAGCACGTCGCCTCCCACCTTGATGGTGACCACCGCCCCGGCCTTCTCGAAGGAGACGCTGTAGGAGCCGCTCTTATTGTACATGTCCTCGCGCGTTTCCTGATCGGCCTTCTTGAGGAAGCTGTCCCGCCCGGAGTAGCTTATTTCGACGGCCCGCTTGCTCTTCCTCATCGAGACCTTGACGTCCGGAGAGGGCAGGAAGGCGACGGCGACGGCCCCGGCGTTCTGCGGGGGCGGATCGAGCTGCTGGACGCGCCAGGTGGCCTTGACGGAGCTGCCGCAGTGGAACCGCGTCATCCCCACCAGCGCCTGCGCCCCGCCCCGGTGGGCGCTGGTCTTGATGCACCGCAGCTCGACGCTCCTGGCCGTACGCCTCAGCCGGGCGCCGCCCGGATAGCGGCACCTGACGTGCTCGGAGGCGAGGTCGGGGCGCCCGGGCGGCGGGGAGGTCCCCCCGGACGGCCGGGCGGGGCGCCTGGGCGCGGGCAGCAGCTTCGACAGGAGCGATTCGATCTCGTCGCCGGTGTCGGCGTCGTTGTCGGCGCGGGCCTTCGCGGCAAGCTCCCGCGCCGCCGAGGCGAACCGCCTCAAGAGCGCCTCGGCCGTGGCGGCGTGGGGGTCGGCCCGGGCCAGCAGGCCCGCCAGCCTCACCTCCAGCTCGCCCCGCAGCTTGCCGGGCAGCTCCGGCAGGAGCTTCCGGGCCTCGGTGGCGGCGACGGCGGCGTCGGCCGGCCTGCGCGAGGCCAGTTGCACCTCGGCCAGCGTCGCCAGTGCGGGCGCTTCGCGCGAGAGGGCGAGGGCGTGCCGGAGCAGGCGGATGGCCTCGGCGGTGCGGCCGGCCTTTCTCTGTTTAGCGGCCTGCTTGAGGAGCAGCTCGGCGCCCTCGGGATCGGGTTTGGTCGGCGGGGGGGGCAGCACGTCGCCCACCAGCGCCCGGGCGGCCGACAGCTCCGCCGAGACCTTCTCGTCGTCGCCGACCAGGGCCGAGGCGATCTCCAGGGCGCGGACGCAGGAGGGCAGCCCCCCATGGCCGGCGGCCAGGGCACGAAAGCGCTTGGCGAAATCGACCCGCAGCGCCCGCCATTTCTTCGGATACACGCTCAGCCGGCGCAACTGGGCCTCGGCGTCGGCCCGCCACCGGCGCTCCTGCGGCGTCGTCTCGGGCTTCGCCTTGGTCAGCTCGACGACCTTGCGGTACCAGGCGGCGGCCCGGTGCGCGCTGCCGGCCGACTGGCTGATCCTCCCCAGCAGGTACGCCGCCTCCACCTGGGCCGGATCGTACCCCATCGCCTTGCCCAGGGCCTCGGCGGCCCGGTCGGGCTTCTTGTCTCGAAGGGCGGCCCGGCCGATGGCGAGGAACTGCCGGGCCAGCTCCGCCTTCGCCGCCGGCGGCGCCTCCTGGCCCCAAGAGGTCCCCGCTAAGCCAACCACCAGCACCCATGCCGTCCCGCGAGTCATCCTGTTTATTGTAACCCGGAGGCCCGAGAGGGGTTTCCGAGATTCCCGGCAGGCTTGTCGGCAGCGCCCCCCGGCCGGGGGCTGGAGCTACTTGCCCGGGCGGATGCAGTCGCCGCTGCAGGAGAAGTCCAGCATCGTCAGCTTGAGGTGGACTTGCCTCCCGCGGGCAGCTATGCCCGTGGCGGCCAGCAGGACCGTCTCCTCGGCGGCCCGTTTCTGCCTCTCCTTGGTCAGCTCGATCTCCGCCAGGAATTTCCCCTCCGCCGTGATCGTGATCCTCGCGCCGTTCTTCTCCAGGCAGATCTCGTACCCGCCGTGGCGGGCGAACAACTCCTTCAGCGTCTGCTCGCCGCATCGCCGCTTCACGAGGAACTCGCCCTTGCGCTCGTCGAAGTGCAGCTCCATTCTCTTCCGGGCGTGATCCGCCCGAAGCCGGGCGCCCCACCCGATCGGCCAGAAGTTCACCTGGAGGAAGCCGCCGCCGGCTCCGGCGGGCGGGGCGACCTGCCGCACCCGGTAGCACATCCGGAGGAACCGGCCCCACACCAGCGGGCGGAAGGACACCGTCGCCGCCACTCCCGCGTAGCCGCTCGGCAGCCTGCCCGCCCGGCCGCGAACCTGGATCGTCCTCGACCCCCGCCGGACCTCCGCCTCCGCAGGCTGGGCGCGGGCCTGGACCCACCTGCCCGCCAGGTTGGGAATCCGCGTGCACGCCAGGGGGGCGTTGAGGATCTTGTCCCTGATCTTCGCGGCGGTTTCCCGGCCGGGAAGGAGCCTCAGCACCAGCCCGACGATCTCCTCGGCGGTGTCGCTGTCGCCTCCGGTCAGGGCGCCCTTGGCGAGGGTCTCGGCGGACGCGGCGAACCGGTTCAGCAGGGCGTCGACCTTCACGGAGGCGGGGTCGGCCTTCTTCCTGAGGTTGGCTGCCCGCAGGGCCAGCGCCTCCCGCTGCCTGGCGGGCGCCTTCCGGAGGCGCTTCTCGGCCTGACCGGCCACCACGGCGGCCTCGGCCGCTCTGGAACGGACGAGGTATGCCTCGCCCAGGGCCAGCAGCGTGGGCGGGTCC
>CAZNSB010000588.1:0-3408 GCA_964575155.1 uncultured Planctomycetaceae bacterium
TAGAGCGTTTTTCAGAAAGGCTGTCGTGATTGGCGTCGAGTTGCCGATGTCGAGTGCATGGGAATCGCATCGGCAGATACGAGACGACGGGCCTTGGCGGCGCAGGAGCAAGGCGGGAAGACACAGTCGGAGATTGCCGCCCTCTTCGGCATCACCTCACGCACGTTTCAGCGCTGGCTGCATGCCTGGCGAACCGAAGGGCGCGACGCCCCCGGTCACAGTCCGGGACGCCCGGCGCTGCTGGTCGGTCCCGCCGCCGAGCGGTTGCGTCGGGAAGTGGCACGCCGACCCGACGCCACGCTGCGCGAACTGGCCGAACGGCTGGGGAACATCGCCAGTTATGTCACGGTGCATCGCGCGTTGGAACGGCTGAAACTGCCCTATAAAAAAAACGCTCCGGGCCGCCGAGCAAGACCGACCGGACGTCATTGAGGCTCGGGTGGCGTGGCGGTCTCGCGCGAACCGGATCGATCCGGCCCGCTTTCGTTTTATCGACGAAAGCGGGGCCAAGACGAACCTGGTTCGTTTGCACGGTCGGTGTGCACAGGGGCAACGCCTGCTCTCGAAGGCGCCGGCCGGACACTGGCAGACGACGACGATGATTGCAGCGATCGGACTCGATGGTGTCCAGGCTCCCTTCGCGCTGGAAGGCGCCGTCGACAGCGAGGCGTTCCTGGTCTATGTCGAGCGGGTTCCGCTTCCCACGCTTCGGGGGGGCGAGATCGTGGTCCTGGACTTTTCTTGCCTGCCACAAGCATCCACGCGTCCGGGAACTCGTCGAATCCGTCGGAGCCGAGGTGGGGTATCTGCCGCCCTACAGTCCGGACTTCAACCCGATCGAAGCGATGTGGTCCAAGATCAAACAGATCCTTCGATCCCTGGCCGCTCGCACGTTCGAAGGGCTTATCACGGCCATCGGGATCGCCCTGGAACACGTCACGATTCACGACTCGCTCGGCTGGTTCACCCACTGCGGATATGCGACATGATTTGTGAAAACCGCTCTAGAAGCGGTTTCATAACTCCCAGAACCGGCCCTCACGGTGGCGAAAACGCGGTTGTCCGGAGTTATGAAACCGGCTCTAGGCGTTTGCGGCTACAGGCTGATGGCTTCGAGCGCATACAGGTATATCGTACCCGGGCCCAGCAATTGGGCCGAAAGGACCTTTAGAGTCGGATGGAAATTGCCAAGACGAGCAAGCGTCTCGCGTAGAATCCGGCTTGGCACTTCGGGAAGTCCAAAAGAAGGTTCCTATCAGGGTTGACCGGGCTGACAGCCCTGTATGCCGCGCATCAAATCCGCTCCTTGGGCAGATATAGCGGGTAAAGAACCCGCTGGTTAACCGTCTGCTCAAGGAGACCACGCTGCCTTTGTCTGCCAGAAGACCCCGCAGTACGCTGACCCCGCGCGAGCGGCGGGGCGAAGTCATCAGCATCATCTCGACAGCCCTCTCCCGCATGCCGTCGGCCCTCGAGATTCCGCATGCTCCTGCCGCCGAAGATCCTCCGGAATCTCCCCGGAAAGCCCTTGAGGTGTCTGGCCGCCCGAGGCTCAGTGTGACCCGCGGTTAACGGCCTGGAGAACGGAGGAACGCCTCATGGAAACGGCCCTCGATGTTGCCGCCGAACTGGCGGCCATGGAGAAGATGACGGCGGGCGGGTTGCGGGAGAAGTACCGGGAGCTCTTCGGCGAGGAATCCCGCAGCGGCAACCGGCGGTGGCTCTTCCGACGCTGTGCTTGGCGGCTTCAGGCGCTGGCCGAAGGCGACCTCTCGGAACGCGCCCGCCGAAGGGCCCGGGAACTCGCCCGCGACGTGGACCTGCGGGTCCGCCCCCCGACGGGCATGACACTCCCGCCGCCTTCGCGCCGACCTGCAGTAACGCGGTCAGCCCACAATCACGTCCCGCGGAAGCGCGACGCCCGCCTACCGATGCCGGGCACCCACCTCGAACGCAGATACAAGGGCCACGTCTACGAGGTCGAAGTGCTAAGCGACCTTAGGTAAGTTTTGTCCAGTTCGATAGGCAAGCGAGAGTGCCGTGTCGGGGTGCTGCTGGAGGACGCCGAAGGCTTCGTGGATGGCGGCTTCGAGCGAGTCGGCGTCCCCGAAGAAGTAGTTGTTCAGGGCGGAGCGTTTCAGGTATCCCCACAGGCCTTCGATGGCGTTGAGTTCGGAGCTGTACGTCGGCAGCCACAGGACGAACGCGTGATGCGCATGGGCGGTCAGCAGGTCCAGCACCTCGGCCGTCGTGTGGTAGCGGGCGTTGTCCAGGACCAGCACCAGGGGGCGGTCCCGGTTGGCCTCCAGCAGTTGGCGGAGGAAGTCGGCGAACTGGGCGGCATTCTTCTTCGGATGGACCAGGTAGTGGCTCTGTCCGGTGGCCCAGTTCAGGGCCCCGTAGATGCAGCGTTTCTCGTTGGTCCCGGCGGCCGGCACCTGAGGCCGGACGCCCTTGAGGGTCCACACCTTGGTCAGGGTCGGGTGGAGGTGAACCTCACATTCGTCGAGGAACAGCAGGTCGAACGGGGCCTCGGGCTGGAGGACGCGTTTTTTAATAAGTCCAACACGGCCTTCTTTTCGTCGTAATCCTTGGGGTTGCGCAGGTGGGCCATCACGTGCTTCGGACGGCGGTACACGATGCCGTGTCGGGCCATGAGCCCCGAGAGGTAGGAGGGGTGGAGCACCGTGCCCGTTTGGCGGGCGAGGTGCTCCCGCAACCGCGCCAGGGTCCAACTGCTGAACGGGTAGCCCAGGTCCCGCGGGTTGCGGGTCACGGCCTTCTTTAGCAGCGCGACATACTGGTCCGTGGCCTTGGGCGGCCGGCCGGGGCGAGGCTTGTCGGCCAACGCGGCGGGGCCCTCGGCGTTGAAGGCCTTGATCGTGCGACGGACGGTTTGGGCATGGACGCCCCAGGCCTCGGCGATCCGGGGCACCGGATGGCCTTGGGCCGACATGCGGATCATCTGGGCCCGACGGACCACGCGGGCATCGCTGCCGGTACGAACAAGGCGGGCTAGCTCTTTCTGCTCGGCCCGCGTCAGCGGACGAACGAACAGGGGACACGCCATGGCCGGGCTCCTCCCTCCCGAGGTTCCACGCTCCATGGTCTTTCATCTGCCAAATCCCCTGGCTAACTTGACAAAACTTACCTGAAATCGCTTAGCCCCGGGCGCGAGCCCGGGGTGAACGGGCACGCCCCCATTCCCCTCTTCATTCTTGTCAAGCCCCGCCAGGGACGATTGAGTTCAGTCGCCCCTGCCGGGGCTCAAAGGAACAACAACAGGGGCGTGCGGGGTTCCGTTTCCCCGGGCTCGCGCCCGGGGCTACAGGGCAATCGCCCCTGCAGGGCTCCACCGGGTGCCACTGGCGGCTTGCCCGCCAGTGTGTTACTCTTGGTTGGCAACGC
>CAZNSB010000589.1:0-3406 GCA_964575155.1 uncultured Planctomycetaceae bacterium
GCACACGGCCGGCGTCGGTGGGGGCCAGCAGTCCGCTGCCGCGGTTGATCAACTGCGTGCCGAAGGTCCGCTCCAGGCGCGCCAACTGCTGCGAGACCGCCGGCTGCGAGACCCCGTTGACCTCCGCGGCCCGGGAGACGCTGGCCGTGTCCACCACGTCGCAGAACGTCTTGAGCAGGCTAATCTTCATGTGAGGCCCTATCAGCCCGTTGAAAAACTCTCACCTGGCTGCGAGCGGCCCTCTTGGCCGAGGCTCTGCGTCAGAAAACCTCGACATATTGGCGAATATGTCTTCGTTTTCCTTCCTTGATCTCGTCCAAGATGGCTCGCTCTCGCCGACGGCATACTTTTTCAACGGACTGCTAGCGATCCTCGCCCGGGCGGGGCTCATCCTTGGTCGTTGTCTGGCCGGTCGATCCTTTTCCCTGGCGGGAGGAACCTACCAGGATCTTCCTGGCCGCCATCTCCGCCAGCGTCGTCTTCATCTCGGTCCACAGGGTGCCCTCGCCCGCGTAGCGGTATTCGATCGAGATGTCCGCGGGCAGGGATTCGGCGAACGTGGCCAGGTTGTACTGGTCCGGCCCGCCGTAGGCCTCGATGAGTAGTTCGAGCTTCTTTGCCTCGGCCTTCTTCATGGCCTCGATGACGTCGGCGTCGGCCCGGCCCAGAATCTTGACGGTCTGGGCCTTGGTTTCCTCGGCGGTCTTCAGCGAGGCGGCGACCGTTCGGTCCGCCTCGGCCTTCATCTCGTCGGCTTTTTTTCGACCTTTCTCTTCCTCCTCCCGAACGAGCGCCTCCGTCTCGGCGTCGAAATCCTTCACCGCCACCTCGACCATGCGTTTGGCCTGCTCCAGCGCCGCGGCGACCGTGTCCCGCTTCTGCTCCATCTTCAGCGTGATCTTCTCCTCCTCGGCGAGCATTTGCGCCTGGATCCTCGCCTTGATGTCCTCGTCCGGGTGGAAGCCGCGCACCAGCGCGATCAGGAAGTGAATGCCCTTCTCCTTGCCGATCACCTGCAACGCCTGGGTGACGGCCTGCTGAAACTTCTCCCGCGTCTCGCCCTCGATGAACTCCTTCGTCGTCAGGTTCGACCCGGCGTTCTTGCAGATGCTCAGCACCTGCGGCTCGATGATCTTTTGCTCGACCATCGCCACCGTTCCGTACTCGCGGATGATCCGCGGGGCGTCCTCGGGGAAGATGCCCCAGACGACGGTGAAGTCCAGGTACATCTGTTTTCCGTCGGCCAGCGGGAATGCCACGCCGCTGCCTTCCTTGATCTTCCGCACCTTCCGGTCCCGGCCGTCCTTGTCCTTAACGGTCGTCTCCGTTACTTCGGTTCGGAGGTCCCAGACGCGGTAGCCGATCTCGACGCTGTCGACGCGGATCTCTGCGGGGTTGATGTTGTAATAGCCGGCCTGGAGGACCGTCGGCAGGATGCCCTTGTCCTCTCCCTCACGGAGGGTCTGGACGCCGACGTAGCCCGGCTTGACGATCGTCGCAGGGACGAGCGTGACCTTCTGCCCGAACTCATTGATCCGCCAGACGCCGGGCGTGAGGATCCGCTTCTGCGTGCCCTTCTCGTCCGGCCCGGCGATGAAGCGATCGGACGGAAGGTCCTTGCCGATGTTGTTCTTGGCCGTGGCGATCTGCCCGGCGGGGATGACCACGTCTCGAACTCGCTTGACGGAATAGGTCCACGGGTTCAGGAAGTGCCGCCCCGGGCCGCGCATCTGCTCGGTGACGCCCTGCTGGCCCTCCGCGGCGTACCGACCTTTCGCCGGCGTGCCCGTTTTGCGCGTCAGTTGAAGCGAACTGCCGTAGGGACACCAGTTGTAGAACATCCTCAGCCCGATCGCTCCGGCCACGACCGCCACGCCCAGCACCACCAGCACCGTCAGTATCGGCAGGGGTATTCTTCGTATCATGATCGATCCTTTCGAGATCCGGTCTCGTTTCGTTTCGTTCAGTCCTTCTTCGTCTCTTTCGACGCGCCCATCTTCGCGAACCGCTCAAACAGCCGGGCGAACAGGCCCTCCGTATTCGAGAGGATCCGCCGAATGCCCGGAGAGAACTTCCTGATGAGTTGATACTCCGCGTACTTCTCGCCGGTCTTGAAGGCGGAGATCTTGGCCTTGACGCCTTCGGCCTCGGCCTGGTGCTTCATGACGGTCACCTCCGCCTCGGCCTTGCCCTTGGCCAGGGCCTGGGCGGCCGTATCCTCGGCGGCCTCCAGGTTGATCCTGGCGACGGCCAGGTCCTTCTCCGCCTTGGTGACCTCCACCTTCTGATATCGCTCGGCGTCCCGCACCAGCACAACAATCGTCCCGCGCACCTCGCCGAGCTTGCTCTCCCGGTCGCTGCGGCGTTCCTCGATGGCCCTGGCCAGCCGCCCGCCCTCGCGCAGCGGCTTGCTATCCGGGCCTAGCTTCGGCGTGCCCCCGACGAGGCGCGGATTGCCCCGCTCGTCCAGGACCACCTTGCCGTCGGGCCCGATCTCGGGCTGGGCGCCTTCCATGACGATGTTGCCGATCTCCGTTTTGATCTCTTCGGTGAATTGCTTGATCTCCACGCGGGCCATTCCGCGGCGCTCGTATTGCTCGCGGATCCTCTTGGGCGGCTCGGTCGCGCGGATCACGAACGCCCTGATCTCGATGCCCTGCTCGGCGCAGGACTCGCGCAGCCGCCTGAGCACCTCGTTCTGCACGCGGATCCTCGGTGCCCCGGTCATGTAGTCCACCGCCCGATATTGCGCTCCGATCATGCGGAAATACGACCGGGCGTACGGCAGAATGACCTTGCGCTGGATGTTGTTCATGCCGCCGGATTCCTGAAGGTCCTGCTCATCGACGTACTTGACGAACAGCTCGGGGAGCTTCGCGATGTCCGGCGCCCACTCGATCGTTCCCTCGACCCGGATGTCAAAGCCGTACTTCGATGGGAACGTGATGGTGTACTCCCGCCCCATCTCGAACTTCTGGCTGCGGACGTCGATCGGCGTGACCATGAAGACGTAGGGGTTGGAGTACTCCGGGAACGTCCCGGGAGGCAGCAGGTCCGGCTGCGTGCCACGCTCCCCTTTCTTGACCACGAACACGTTCGGGTTCTCGGCCTCGGCGCCGACCAGGCGCGTCACCACGCCCATGAACCCCGGCTCGATCTTCACCATGGGATGGATCTCGACGTCGTACTCCCAGAGGTTCAAATAGTATCGCCCGGGGTTGTACTGTCCTTCGAGGATGCCCTTCTGCTCGTCGTTCTTGACGACGACCTGGCCTTCCTCGAGCGGCTCGCCGACCCGGCGGATCAGCACGCCCACCTCCCCCTTCCGGACCACCGTGGCCTTCATCGGCCTGGGCCAATACCACGTGTAGGGGTTCCGGAAGTGCCGGCCTTCCTGGAGAATCTC
>CAZNSB010000590.1:0-3406 GCA_964575155.1 uncultured Planctomycetaceae bacterium
CCCAAGAACTACCAGATCAGCCAGTACGACCTGCCGCTGGGCGTCGGCGGGCACGTGGAGGTCCCCCTGCGCGGCGGGCGGACCAAAAGGATCGGCATCACCCGCGCCCACCTGGAGGAGGACGCCGGAAAGAACGTCCACGACTTCCCCACGCACACCGGCGTGGACCTCAACCGCGCCGGCGTGCCCCTGCTCGAGATCGTCACCGAGCCGCACATGAACTCCGTCGAGGAAGTCATGGCCTGCGCCCGCTCGATGCAGCGGCTGGTGCGCTGGCTGGGCGTCTCCGAGGCCAACATGCAGATGGGCCACATGCGGTTCGAGCCGAATATCTCCATGTGGGTCGGCGAGGCGGAGAGGGTCTTCGACGAATCCGCCGGCTTCTTCACCCCCATCTTCGAGGTCAAGAACCTCAACAGCTTCCGCGCCCTGGAGCGGACCTGCCAGTGGGTCATCGCCTACCACCGCGGGCAGCTTGCCGAGCGGGGCAAGGCCTGGTCGCTGGCGGAGGTCGGCAAGCAGAACTGGGGATGGCGCGACGACCTGGGGGCGTGCGAGTTCCAGCGGGGCAAGGAGGAGGCCCACGACTACCGCTACTTCCCCGACCCGGACCTTGTCCCGGTGGTGGTGGATGACCCCTGGCGGGAGAGGGTCCGCGCCGCGATCGGCGAGCTGCCCCTCGCCCGCAAGCAGCGGTTCTGCGCCGAGTACGGGCTGACGGAAAAGGAGGCCGACGCCCTCACGCAGGATGTCCCCACCGGCGACCTGCTGGATTCCGCCGCGGGCGCCGGCGCCGAGCCGAAGCGCTGCGTCAACCTCCTGCTGGGGCGGGCCGCCGCCATCGCCAACGAGCGGGGCTGCACCGTCGCCGAGATCGGGCTGAGCGCCGGGCACCTGACGGACCTGGCCAGGATGCTCTCGGCGGGCGAGGTCAGCGCCACCGCCGCCGACAAGATCCTCGACAGGATGATCGCCACCGGCCGGGCCCCCGGCGAAATCGCCCGCGGCGAGGGCCTGCTGGCCGTCTCCGACGCCGGGCGGATCGCCGAGTGGGTCGCCGCCGCCGTCGCCGCCAACCCCCACGCCGTCGCCGACGTCCGCGCCGGAGGGAAAAAGCGGAAAAAGGCCTTCGGCTTTCTCGTCGGGCAGGTGATGCAGATGTCCAAAGGCGCCGCGCGCCCCGCCGAGGTGCAGAAGCTGCTGGGCGAAGCGCTCGGGCCATAGCTGCGGGGATCGCGTGGCCCGGCCGGGGGAGCCTTGACCGGGGCAGCAGGGATCGGGGGGGCGCGGGTGGTTGCGGATCGGGCGGGAAGGGGTTACCATGGGGCCTCACCGAGGAAGCACATAGGAGCGCAGGACCATGAGCGCGAAGACGTACGAAGGCAAGCTGGTGGCTCCGGCCAAGGCGCGGTTCGCCGTGATCGTCAGCCGGTTCAACGAGTTCGTCACGTCGAAGCTGCTGGCGGGGGCGATGGACGCGTTCGCCCGGCACGGCGTCAAGGACGCCGACATCGAGGTGGTGTGGTCTCCGGGCAGCTTCGAGATTCCGGTGCTGGCGCACCGGCTGGCGGGGTCGGGCAAGTACGCCGCCGTGGTCTGCCTGGGGGCGGTGATCCGCGGCGGGACGGAGCACTATCAATACATCGCCGCCGAGGTCTCCAAGGGCATCGCCGCCGCGGCGGTCGCCACCGGCGTGCCCTGCCTCTTCGGCGTGCTCACCTGCGACACCATCGAGCAGGCCATTGAGCGCGCCGGCACCAAGGCCGGGAACAAGGGCGCCGATGCCGCCGCCGCCGCCATCGAAATGGTCAACCTGCTGGCCCAGCTGCCGGGCGGGGCGGCGGGCAGGTCCCCCGCGAAAAAGTGAATACCGTGCCAGTCGGGACCGACCATCACCGGGCAAGGCGGCTGGCCTTGCAGGGACTGTGCTGCCTGGACGTCCAGGGCGAAGCCGGCATCGGCCTCTTCCGCGTCTTCCTCCAGGAGAGCCGCGAGACCCCCCAGACCGCCGCCGAGGCCGAAAGCATGATCCTCGGCGCCCTCGCCGTCCGCGAGCGGGCCGACCAGCTCCTCGGCGGAGAAAGCCGGCACTGGGACGTGGCCCGCATGGCCCTGGTGGACCGGAACATCCTTCGCCTGGCCGTGTGGGAGCTGCTGTCGGCGCGAACCCCGAAGAAGGTCGTCATCAACGAGGCCCTCCGGCTGGCGAAGGAGTTCGCCTCGGCCGAGAGCGCCCGCTTCATCAACGGCGTCCTCGACGCCGCCGCCAAGCGCATCGAAAAAAACCTTCGCAGGGATGCGGGTTAGTCGCCAGTCGCCAGTCGCCAGTCGCCAGTCGCCAGTCGCCAGTCGCCAGTAGCCAGTAGCCAGTGGCCAGTGGCCAGTAGGCAGGAGGGAGTGGGGATATGGGTGTGGCCAGACGGGAAGATCGGCAAGATAACAAGCGGTACGGGAACGGCGCCAGTCCGTTCGGCTTCGAGGACCTTGATGTCTACCAGGTCGCCAGCCGCTTCCGGCGGCGGACTTACCGGTTGGCAAGAGCCCTTCCTCCGGAAGAGAGATTCGCCCTGGCTCAGCAAATGAGACGTGCGGCAGTTTCGGTGACGAGCAACATTGCCGAGGGCCACGGCCGCCATCATTGGCAGGAGAACGCCCAGTTTTCGCGCCAATCCAGGGGTTCGCTGATGGAACTGGTGGATGCGATCAATGTCTGCCGAGAGCAGAAGTACATCAGTCAAGATGATTGGCAGCAGGCCAGACAGGAAGCAGTCGATGTGCTTCGGTTGCTGAACGGGTATATTGCTTACCTGCTCAAGCAGAAAAAGAGATGACAGCCTACCCAAGCGCCGACCATCCCCAGCGACTGGCGACTGCCGACTGCCGACTGGCGACTGGCGACTGCGGACTGCCGACTGCCGACTGGCGACTGCCGACTGGCGACTGCCGACTGGCGACGGGCGACTGGCGACTGGCTACTGGCCACTGGCGACTGGCGACTGGCTACTGGCTACTGGCTACTGGCTACTGGCGACTGGCGACTGCCGACTGGCTACTGGCTACTGCCGACTGGCTACGAACCCATCGGAGCCCTAGCAAGATGGCCTTATTCAGGAAAGTGATCCAGCATCTGGCACGGGGGCTGACCAAGACGCGCCAGCGGTTCGTCGGCTCGCTGCGGTCGCTGCTGGTGGGGCGAGCGATCAGCGAGGAGCTGCTGGAGGAGTTGGAGGAGAGGCTCATCGCCGCCGACATCGGCGTCGCCGCCGCCATGAAGATCCGCCAGGACCTCCAGGCCGCCTACCAGGAGCGACGGATCGAGCGAGGCGACGAGGTCCTGGAGTTCCTGAAGGCCGAGATGAAGCAGTACTGGCCCGAGGCCGACCGCGGCATCCGCTTCGCCGCGACG
>CAZNSB010000591.1:0-3397 GCA_964575155.1 uncultured Planctomycetaceae bacterium
TGACCTCCTGCGTGTCGAGCAGGCGCTCTAGCCAACTGAGCTAATCGCCCACGCCAAGGACGTACAACTCTACGCGCCCCGCGCGGCTTGTCAAGGCCAAACTGGGAGGGTCGGGGGAACCTGCTCGGCCCCCTTCACGCCCACCGGTCAAGCGGCGTCAGAGGCGGTCCGATTTCTTGAGGTTGCACCTCCTGCACAGTAACTGGATGTTGTCCACCGTGCTATCGCCACCCTTTGAAAATGGGATGATGTGATCGAATTCCAAGTAGTCGGTCGCCCCGCATTCCACGCACCGTCCACCGTCCCGTTGCCAGACAGCCTGCTTCACCTCCTGCGGTATCTGACGCGAGAGGCCCTCAAAGCCGACGTCTACCTGCCGGTGATACACGCGGACCGCATGGCGGATGTAGGCAGCAGCAAGTTCGGGCTGGTCAAGCCTGAACTCGCTGGAAGCTTGCTGTGTCTTGCTCAGCACGTACAGAGCACCGCCCTCGGTCTCGACAGCATTTACCTTGCTGATGTCGTTTTCTTGGGGGGCGGTGCGTGAAGTGAAAACCAGCCTCATGTTGGTTACGTATAGGCTCCCGTCGTGCTCCGTTTCCTCGCCACTGCGCGACCGATTCACCAGCAACGCTGGGGTTACTTGCCAGACGATCTCGGAGTTCCGCACGACGAGGCCTTCGACCTGTTCAAGGGGCTTGGCGTTGCCGGATTCCAGGGTCTGGATTTCTTCTGCAACCTGGACGCTTCGGCGGACTTCGTACACAAGCCATTCGTCCGCCCCGAAAACATCGAGGTACTCCTTAAAAGCGGCCTTCTGGCCTGGTTCCAGTCGTCCCATAGCCACGACCCGGCGGGCCTCGCGGCACATAAACTTGTCGAACTGCGCCTTCAAGGGCAGCACTTCCTGCCTAAGGTCAAGCCCCTGTGGCTCATAAGCGCGGCGTATATCTTCTATGACCTCCTTTGAAACCTGCTCCGAGCCGAAGTGCTCTCTCAGGCGGGGGAGTAGTTTCTTTCTTGCTGCATACCTGTGGCGGCGCTCTGAAAAACGCCTTGCACCGAACTTCGCGGCCTTCTTCACTAACCTGCCCGCCTTTGACATGCCCTCAAAGAACAATTCATCTTCTGTCATCAGGCGGACGAACTGAACCCGCGCCCCGCATTTCGGGCACGTCAGTTCTTTCTCAAGAGCTTCTTGGGTCGCGCGCCCTTCCATGCCACAGGCCGGGCACTGCACCCGGACTCGCTTCTCCTTACCCATCCGCACTCCCATCGTTTTCCAACCCTGGGCCCGCGCTGCATGGCGCGCTCGAAGCCGAGGCCAGCAGTGTATGGTAGTGGGGTCTTGGGACGCCTTCAATCGAAAACGGTCGGCTGCTGCGCCATGCTGAGGCCTTGCGCGACCGGTGCGCAGGCCAACCGCGCAAGGCCCCCGTGCGGGTCCGCCTAGAGTTTCCAAGGCGACCACGGCTTGCCATCGCGGGTCATCGAGGGCGGAGACTTCCGGAGACGCTCCACCAGGGCCGAGGCATCGGCTTCGCCGAAGCCGAAGAGCCCCACCGCTCCAAGGTTGCCGAGGGGAACCAGGGGGCGACCGCCGGGTCGTCGCCCACGGCCATAAGTCTCGATGAACTCCTGGCGGTCCTGCGGCGTGTCCCACAGGGTGATCCACAGGCCGCGCGGATCCTTGAGGCTGCGGCCGGCGGTTTCGGCGTCGGGCCCGCCCGCCAGCAGATAGAAACGGTCCCCGCCCCACCCGGCCGCCCCGCGGTTCGTCCACGCCGAGGCCGTGTTCATGCCGAGCAGGCTCCGCCGGACACCCGGCGGGTTGGTCAGGATCGCACACAGGAGTTCGCCGACCGTATCGGCGTGGACGACCCATCGGCCGTCGCCTTCCAGGAGGCGTGCGGCGGCCTTGTCGTCGAGGACGACGGGGGCGTCGCGCAGGGCCTGGTCCCAGTACTTCTGCGGGTGAAGGATCTGCTCGGTGGACCGCGGCGGGTCCCTGGCAGCGGCCAGGAGATTGTCGCCGACGGATTTGCCCTTGCCGGCCATGACGGCCAGCAGGTTCCCGCGTGCCAGGAACTCCATCCCGCAGACGTAAGCGCCCAGCACGGCGGTGAAGTAGCGCGGGGCCTCGACCAGTTTCCGGCTTCGGCGGGCTTCGCAATCGGCGTACTGCTGGAGTTGCCCCACGTCGTACCGGCCGGACAGGGCCGCCCGAGCCATGTACCGGGTCATCAGCGCGGTGGCGGACCCCTCCACCACCGACATCGCCGTCAGGTCCAGGTCCTCGCTGTGGCCGAGGAGCGGCTTCAGGAACGCGTCGAGGTCCACGTACTGGTCGTCGAGGGCATGGGTGAGTTCGTGCGCGAGCACCACGCGCTGGACGAGCGGCGGCATGGGCTCGCCGCGATCCACCAGGTACAGGGCATCGGCCTCGGTGTCGTAGTAGCCGCCCACCTGTTCCTGGAGCAGGTCGAGCATGGTGCGTTTCAACTCACAGTCCGCCGGCAGCAGACCGACCATTCGCAGGAATATCTCGATCCGCTTGATCTTCTCCGGCGGGCACTGCTCGGCCACCTGGCGGTCGAGATAGGCGCGGACGTCCCCCGGCGAGGCGAACTTGTGCGCGACGGGCGCCCGGAACTTCCATCCGCGAAGCGCCTCGACCTCCTTGGCGACCTCGACGGCCACGCGCGCGAGGTCCGACGACGGGGCCGACTCCGCCACGGCGGCGCCGCGCGTTCCCACAACGGCCAGCAACAATACGGTCGCGACGGCCACAAGCCTGAGCCGTTTCACCATGAGGGCGTTCCCTTCCGCTCCTTCGTGCGCTCCGGGACCATTGTACGCACAGCGGCCCCAACCTATCGACGGAATTCGCCGCTACGCCGCGCCGCCGGTCAGTTGCCGCCAAGCCTTCTTGTAAGCCCTGAACGCCCGCCGGCCGGTGCGGGTGAGGCGATACTCGGTATGCGGTTTACGGTCGAGGAACTCCTTACGTTCCTCCACGTAGCCGGCATCGACCAGCCGCTTCATGTGGGCCGACAGGTTGCCGCGGGTCAACTCCGTGGTGGCCAGGAGGAAGTTGAAGTCTGCCGTCTGGCACTCGCTGAGCACGGAAACGATGACCAGCCGAGCGCCCTCGTGAATCAGCCCATCGAGGCCGTTGTTTGCCTTCGCCGGGGGAGCGGTCATGACAGCACCTCCCGGGCGGACGTGTCCTCTCCGCCCATCGGGAGCCTGCGCACCCACCGCCACCAGCGCAGGTGCTTGACGGCCCCGCTGACGGCGAAACACGCCGCCGCCAGCACCAACCAGACTTCCGGGGTCACCGCACCATGCACCACTGGCAGCACCGACACGGCCGCGATGCCCACACCGACAATCG
>CAZNSB010000592.1:0-3395 GCA_964575155.1 uncultured Planctomycetaceae bacterium
GTTGTGTGCAGCCGTGCGGGCCCCGGGGCAGGCACGGCTGCAAAAGGCGCAGCCGGGGCACCCCAAAGTTCGATCTTGACAATCTACTACTCCCTCCCCGTCGCCGGGCCTTTCCAGACGCCGCCGCCGAAGGTGCAGACCCAGATCACGTTCCGGTCGGCGGGGTCGGGGGTGATGCGCGTCCCGCCGCGGAAGGGGATTCCCTTGACCTCGCGCCAGGTCTTCCCGGCGTCGGTGGTGACGATGGTGCCGTGCGTGCCGGAGGTCACCCAGACGCGCTTGGGGTCCTTGGGGTCGATGCTCGGGTAGCGGCAGTGGTGCCAGCCCACCGCCGCCGGGGGCCAGTCGATGTTCAGCCTGGTCCAGGTCGCCCCGCCGTCGGTGGACTTGTAGACGCCGGCCTCGTCGTGGCGGCGGGGCACGGCCGAGGCGCAGACCCACAGCGTCTTGGCCTCGTCGGGGTGGACGTCGAAGCCGTAGGCCAGCCACAGCCCCAGCCGCCCCGTCAGGTCGGTCCAGCTCTTTCCGCCGTCGGTGCTCCTGTACAGCCCGCTTCCCTTTGCGGGCTTGTAGCGGGCGAGTCTCTTTCCGCCGCAGAGGGCGTACAGCGTGCCGTCGGCGCAGCGCTTGATGTCGGTGAAGTGGTCGTTGACGTTGGTCTTCAGCCCGCTGTTGGCGGGCTTCCAGCTCTTTCCGCCGTCGGTGGTCTTGAAGACCCCTCCGCCGTAGAAGCTGCAATACAGCGTGCGGGAGTCCTTGGGGCTGGCGGGGTCGACGACGACGGCGGTGCATGCCCCGCGCTTGGGCAGCCCCGCCGAGATCGGCCGCCAGGTCGCGCCGTAGTCGGTGCTGATGCAGACGCCCCCGCCGCCGTAGACCCTTCCGGCCATCTTCCAGGAGGGGATGTCGTGCTCGTAGGCGCAGGCGGCGTAGAGGACGTTGGGCTTGTCGGGGTCGAAGGCCAGGTCGTAGAAGGTGTTGGTCCACGGGCTGCCGTGGGCGGAGTAGTACCACGTCCGGCCGCGGTCGGCGCTGCGGGCGAAGCCGATGTCGGTGTAGCAGATGTAGCAGCGGTCGGGCTCGGCCGGGTGGAACTTCAGCCGCCACGTGCTGGTCATCTCCAGCCCGACGCTCTGCCAGCGTTTCCCCCGGGCGGGCTCCCCGTCCGCGCAGCGGGTGAACGCCTGCCGCCAGCGTCTCCCGCCGTCGTCCGTGCGGAAGATCTGCATCATGTCCGTCCAGGCGACCACGTCGCCGTCGCGGGCGTTGACGTGAAAGCCCAGGATCCGCCCCCCGTGCCCGCGGTCGAGGACGATCCACGGCAGGTCGACGTTCCGGCCTTTCATCTCCGGCCGGAGGAACATCACCGGCCGCCAGGTCTCCCCGCCGTCGTCGGTGCGGAAGACGGTGCGGTGGTTGGGCGGGTGCCGCCCGGTGCCGTAGCAGAAGACATAGACGGTCTCGGTCTGGTTTTCGGCCATGGCGATGGCGGGATACCGGGCGAAGTTCTTGTCGTCGATGACGTTCGTATTGATCCCGGCGCCCATGACGGGCCGGAAGGTCTCGCCGCCGTCGTCGGAGCGGAAGACCCCGCCGAGCAGCTTCTTTCCCGCCGGCCTCGTCTGAATGAGGACGTACAGGGCGACCTTGCCGGTGGCGGCGTCCTTTCCGCCGCAGAGGTCCCAGATCAGTCCCTTGAGCCCCTTGGCCGCCGCGGGCGTCCACGTCCGCCCCCTGTCGGCGGAGCGCAGGACCGCCTTGGCCGTCGCCGCGTACCACCTGCCACCCGGCGCCGGGTCGAAGAAGAAGTTCGCCGCCCGCCCGGCGATCCCGCGGCAGCGGGTCCACGTCCGGCCTTGATCCTCGCTTCGGAACGTGCCCTTGGCCGAGCTGACCAGGAGGACCGCCCCGTCCGGGCACACCGCCAGGGCCGTGTCCTGCGGCGTGCTGTGGTGCCAGGGCATCGCCTCGCACAGCGGCCTCCAGGTCACGCCGGCGTCCCGGCTGACCTTGAGCAGAGGCCTGTTGTGGCCGCTGGGGATGCAGTACATGACGAGCGGGTCCCTGGGGCCAAACACCACCGGCCAGCCGATCGCGCCCGACAGGTCCCCGAAGTGCAGCATCCGCCACGAGCGCCCCCCGTCGGTCGAGCGGTACACCCCCGACATGTCTGACGCGCAGAACATCAGCTCGGGGTCGTGGGGGCTGGTCGCCGGCACGAAGATCCCCCCGCCCCCGCCCAGGCCCACCGACTGCCACGCCTCGCCCCCTGCCCTGCAACCGACCGGAAGAAACAGCCCGACCACAACGCACGCCATCCCGGCTGCCTGCAATCTCATGCGTGTATCCTTTCGCGGTCTGGACAACACCCTCGGCAGAAAATATAGAGCTATTATACGTTCCCCGGCTTCGTGGCGGGCAAGCTCGAAAGGAGCGACTCATGAGACTCGGCGGACACCTGTACGAGGGATTCGGCGATCCGGCCGGCTGGACAGCGGCGGTGAAGAGGCTCGGCTACGGCGCGGCCTACTGCCCGATCGGCGCCGATGCCGACGACGAGACCGTGGCGGCGTACGCCGCCGGCGCCGAGGCGGCCGGGATCGTCATCGCCGAGGTCGGCGCCTGGAGCAACCCCATCAGCCCCGACGAGAAGACGCGCGCCGACGCGATCGCCGGATGCAAGCGGCAACTGGCGCTGGCCGAGCGGGTCGGCGCCCGCTGCTGCGTGAACATCGCCGGCGCCCGCGGGCAGCGCTGGGACGGGCCGGACGGCGACAACTTCTCCGACGCGACCTTCGAGCTGATCGTCGAGACCGTCCGCGAGATCATCGACGCGGTCGGCCCGACCCGCAGCGCCTACACCCTCGAGCCCATGCCGTGGGTGCCGCCGGAATCGCCGGATGAGTATCTCCGCCTGATCGAGGCGATCGACCGGCCGGCGTTCGCCGTCCACCTCGACCCGGCGAACATGATCAACACCCTCCGGCGGTACTACGACAACGCCGGTTTCCTGCGCGAGTGCTTCGCCAAGCTCGGCCCGCACATCAGGAGCGTCCACGCCAAGGACGTCTCGGCCACCGGCGAGTTCAACGTCCACATCAGCCAGTGCCGCCCCGGCACCGGCGGGCTGGACTACCGCACCTTCCTGGCGGAGATGGACAAGCTCGATGCGGACATGCCCATCCTGCTGGAGCACCTGGACACGCCGGAGGAGTACGCCCTTGCCGCCGACCACCTCCGCGCCGTCGCCGCCGAGATCGGGGCCACGCTGGAGCGCGGGGCCGACGGGTAGGGCCGGGTCACGCACACGACGCCGAACGCGGGGTGGCATGGCTCGCTCGCTGTTTCCGGTATAGAGATGGGTTACAGGTAGTGCAAAGACATAGGTAACACCT
>CAZNSB010000593.1:0-3386 GCA_964575155.1 uncultured Planctomycetaceae bacterium
GCCCGGGGCTATTCTCATTCGTGCCTGACGGCACGGAGGACCTGTCCATGCATCGCGTCAAGTGGCCGGCCGGTACGCCGGCCCCAGATCTGCCCCCGTTCCCTGCCTACAAACTCGGGATGCACCCCGGCCTGAGTGGCCCGCGAAATCTCGTTGACGATGACCGGCAGGAGCAGGACAATACGATCAGCCGGTGAAACGGAAGCGGGCCGAGGCTCCAATCGCGACGTATCGCGATGGGAGGCCTCCTCTGCGGGGACGGGCTCCCGCGCAACTCGCCACGTCGAGTCGCCCGTGGCGACCCGCCAGGGATAGCCGGTCGGGACTTCCACAGCCTGTCGAATCGGGAATCCACTGGCCTCATGACCCCTGGGTTCCCAACCCTCCCCGGACAGGCTGGAGAAGCTCCCCCATGCCTCAGAAAACCCACCCTTGTGAATCAACCGGGCCGGTTATAGTTTCTTTGGGCGTTTCTTTCCGGTTTTCTTCGGTCGGGCGAGGGGGAGGGGGCGGAGGCGGCGGCCGAGGGGGCGCTCCGGCTTGCTCAGGTAGGAATCGCTCCCCAGCGGACACCCGCGCATCGTGCAACGGCGAAGGCGCGCCAGCATGGCCTCGTTCTCCGGGCTCGTCAGGCTTTCCGACCAATGAGCGGGAGGCCCCGAGGTCTGCCGCCAGCTCGCCAGGTCCAGCGGGCCGGCGGGGTCCGGGCCCGGGCCGATGTCAATAGAACTCAAAGTGACGGAATCGGGCAGAAGTCCACGGATTACACCGATTACACGGATTGCAGGTTGCTTTTGAGAAATGACTTGGAGAGTATGGTCTGAACGGGTGGCGGCCGTCTCCACCGGGGGAGACCCCCGAGATGCCTGGTCGATGAGACGATGCGCAACGTTCGGAACTACAATCACTTATCTGTGTAATCCGTGTAATCTGTGGACGACTTTCGGTCAGTTTGAGGAGTATCGTTGCCGGGCGGAGGCGGGGGGCGTATGCTGTCTGCGGCCGGCGGGGCAAGGGTTCCCCGGGCCGGGCGGGACATGAAGATCGTCGAGACAATTCGCAGGCGGGGGGAGGGGCTGTTGACGGCGCCGGGCGCGGAGCTGGGTCGGTGGGCGAGGTTCGTCCGGTTCCAGGTTGAGTTGTGGCGTTTCTGCGGGCGCCGGCTGCGGGAGCACAACTCGCTGGCGATGAGCTCGGCGCTCTCGTTCCGGACGATCTTCTCGCTGGTGCCGGCGCTGGTGCTGGCGCTTCTGGCGGCCAAGAGCCTGGGCGTTCTGGGCGACCGCGAGGCGGCGGTCCGCAACGCGCTGCACGCGGTGGGGCTGGACCAGATCTACATGGAAGTGGAGCCCGCCGAAACCGGTGTGCCCGCCGCCGGGGCCGGGGCCGGCCTGCTGCCTGTCGAGGGCGCCGGCGAGCCCGTATACCTGGCCGACATGATCGTCGCCCTGGTCGAGGACGTGGGGAGGCAGTTGACGTTCGGTCGGGTCGGCCCGGTGGGGGTGCTGCTGCTGATCTGGTCGGTGCTGACGCTGCTGACGACGATCGAGCGCTCGCTGAACCGGATCTTCGGCGCGGTCAGGACCCGCCCGCTGTGGCGCCGGCTGCTGCTGTACTGGTCGGTGGTGACGCTGGGCCCGGTGCTGCTGGCCCCGGCGGCCTACCTCGGCGGAAAGCTCACCTCCGCCTTCGGTTCCGTGCCGGGGGCGGCGTGGCTGCTGGCTGCCGTCGGCTGGGCCGGGCCCGTCCTCGTCGGCGTCTTCCTGCTGGCGGGGCTGTACAAGCTGCTGCCCAACACCCACGTCCGGTTTCGGGCGGCCATTGGGGGGGCGGTCGTCGCGGTGCCGCTGTGGCTTCTGGCGAAGTGGGGCTTCGCGGTGTACGTTCGGGACGTGGCCGGCGGGAGCCTGTACGGCGCGCTGGGGGTTCTGCCGCTGTTTTTGGTGTGGTTGAACGTTTCCTGGCTGGTGTTCCTCTTCGGGGCGGTGCTGGCCCACACCGCGGTGAACCTGGAGCGGATGCGCCTCGCCGAGCTGGCCGAAAAGACCGTGCTCGGGCCGGGCGACCTCCTGGCCGTCGCCCTGGCGGTTGCCCGCCCTTACCTCCAGGGCGCAGGGCCGGTGCGCCTCGACCGCATCGCCGCGGCGGTCAACCTCCCGGAGGATTCGCTGCGTCGGCTGCTGGATCGCCTGGCCGGGGGCGGGGTGGTCTGCCCCGTGGAGTCGCCCCCGGGGGCGTACGTGATGGCCCGCCCGCCCGGGAAGATCCGGCTGGCGGAGGTCATGGAGACGGGCGGGATCGTGCCGCAGGCCGGCTGCGACGAGGCCATCGCCGCGATCCTCGAAGGCGTCCGCAGGCAGACCGACGCCGCCCTGGGCAAGCTCACCCTGGCCGACGTGCTGGCGAGGGGGCAGGGCAGATAAATCGCGGCATTTTTTTATAGACCTCTCTCCATGAAGGCACTAGACTCTCCGCGGCCAGGGTGGCGATGTGCAGCGGCTCCGCCGGGTGCGCCCGGGAGGCTTGGCCTGCGGGCCAACTCTTTGGCAAAACGGTTGGCCTGAAACCGCCCGGGCAGGATAAGATGATACGCCTCCTTCCGGTCCTGCCCCGCCGGGAGGGGTGCTGCGTCGGCGCACGAAACCGAGAAAGGGTCCTCTGGGGGCCGCACGCGGGCCCGTTGGCGCGAGCGACGGGCCCGGGAACGAAGGGCGGGGTACGAGCATGGAGAAGAAAATACGGGTTTTCCTGGCGGACGACCACACCCTGGTTCGTGAAGGCATCGCCGTCCTGATCAGCGGGGAGGACGGCATGGAAGTCGTGGGGCAGTGCGGCGACGGCCTGAAGGTGATGGAGGAGGTCCTCCGGACCAAGCCCCACGTGGTCGTGCTGGACCTGACCATGCCGGGGATGAACGGGGTGGACGTCTGCCGCCAGATCTTCCGCAGGGCCCGGGGCGCCGCCGTCCTGGTCCTGACCATGCACACCGACGAGGAGTTCATCGTCCGCTCGCTGGAAAACGGCGCCAGCGGGTACCTCGTCAAAGAGGCCGCCTCTGATCAGCTCGCCGAGGCCGTCCGCACCGTCGCCCGCGGCGAGCTGTACCTCGGCCCGAAGGTGCCGAGGACCGTGCTGTCCCGGCTGACGGCGGGGACCAAGGACGATCCGTACAACAAGCTGACCTCGCGGGAACGACAGGTCCTCCAGCTCATCGCCGAGGGAAAGACCAACCGCCAGGCCGCCAAGGTCCTCGACCTGTCCGTCAAGACGGTCGATACCCACCGGGCGCACCTCATGCGGAAGCTGAGCATCCACGACCAGACCACGCTGGTGAAAAACGCCCTCAAGAGAGGTATCGTGCAGCTTCGCTGACGGCCGGCAGGGGC
>CAZNSB010000594.1:0-3383 GCA_964575155.1 uncultured Planctomycetaceae bacterium
CTTACCGCGGCGGGACTTCCACCCGCTAGCTCGGTGCAGCTTTCAGGACGTACCACGGCGCCCATACTATAGGGATTTCACCGTTGGGCCGGCGGGGATATTTGCCGGCGGCTCAGCGGTAGATGATCTCGCGGATGTCGTCGCTGCGGAAGCGGACGGTCTGGCTGTCGACGCGTTCGGCGTCGGGCGCGGAGGCGGCGGCGGCGGCGACGTCCGTGTGAAAGAAGCGCTTCTCCAGGACGTAGGGGCCGTCCCATACCAGTGGGGCAATGGGGTCTTTCTGCTGCTTCCGGATCGCCTCGATGACGCCGGCGCGGATCAGCTCGCGGGCCTTCTGTGCCGAAAGCGAGACGGCGCAGCTCCGGCCGAGGCCCTTCTTCACGCTCACCGTGGTGACGGAGGGGATGAGCTCCCGGGCCTCTCGGCAGGCGGCCTCGTCGCCGGAAAGGAAGATCATCGGCAGCCCCAGCGCCCCGTGGTACAGCGCGAACTGGGCGATCTCGCCGATGCCCCTGCCGTTCAGCCGGTAGGAATCGACCGCCCTGCTGCTCTGGGTGTGGTTGAGGTTCCCGTCGGGTGTGCCCGCCATGGCGTGCTGCCCGAGCATCATGCACGCGTCGTAGGTGCCGATCACCTCGTCGCGCACCGGGCGCGGGGCCGCCGGCCGGCCGTGGAGAAGCTTCGCCGCCGGGTGCAGCTCCTCGAACAGCACCGCCCCGGGGCCGTGACCGTCGCTGATCAGGATGTCCTCGACGGCCATCTGGATCATCCCGTCCACCGCCGCGTTGATCTCCGCCGTCTGAAGCCGGCGCGCCGCCTCGTAGTACTTCCCGTCGGCATAGCACTGCTTCTCGAACGACACCACCCCCGCCACCCCTTCCAGGTCCGTTCCCACGAAAACCTTCATGGCATTCCCTTTCGCATCCCGCGCTGAACGCTACAGAAGCTCCACGTCCGCCTCGTATTCGGCCGGGGGGACGACGACCTCGATGGCACCCCGTCACGTGCTTGCCGTGCTGGTCCGACATGATCAGGAAGACATTGCCCCTGTCGCGCGTGGCCATGGTAGCCACTTATAGCGGGCGGGGCGCATTCGGCAAGACCGATCGGCACAGAACAGCGCCGAACGGCCGGGCGAGCGGCTCGCCGTTCGGCGCTGTTGGCGTTCAGGGTCGGGCGGAAGCCATTAATCGAACTTGGCTCCGCGGGCCGGTTTGCGGGCCCCGGCCTTGGCGACGACCAACTGGACCGGCTTGGTCTCGGCCCGGACCTTGGGGTTGTAGTACTCGTACGCCACGCTCTTGGCGGTCTTGGCCCGCAGGGGGTACTTGGCCAGCAGTTGGTACTCGATCTTCACCGGCTTGCCGGCGACCAGCTCGCGGAGGTAGACGATGATCTGGCGCCCGGTGACGGAGTACTTCTCGATGACCTTCTTGTCCACCAGCCGCTCCAGGTTGTCGGGGATCAGCGTGAACCCCGGGGGCAGGCCCAGGTCGACGATGATCATCTTGGCCTTGCCGGGGCGGTTGTTGGCGACGGTGGCGGCGGCGGAGAGGATGTCCTCGGTGGCCAGGTCGGTGCGGTCGTAGTCGACGGTGATGGCCAGTGGCCCGGCGGCGGGGGGGCGGACCTTGGGCCCGGCGTAGGGCAGGTAGTAGCGGGCGACGATCTGGTACAGCAGGGCGCCGGAGCCCTTGAAGCCCAGCGAGACGGTGCTCTTGCCCTCGGTGGTGCGGTCCTTGAGGTCGACGAGCTGGAGCACGTCGCTGTTGGTCTTGTCGATCTTCAGCGTCCGGACCGCCTTGCCGTTCAGCGAGAGAGCGATGGTGGCGTCGGCCTCGGCCGTGGCCCCGCGCTCGGCCAGGAGCATCGCCCGCAGGGCCTGGATGGTCGCCTGGGTGCTCCGCCAGGTGCCGTAGGCGTCCTTCTTCTTGGCCAGGTAGCTGACGGCCTTGCCGACGGCGCCGAGCTGCCTGCCGCAGCGGACGAAGGCCTGGACGGCCAGTGCGGTGACCTCGATGTCGGCGACGGACCCGCCGCCGCCGGTGGGTGTCTCGGACGTCGCCGGCCAGTAGACGCACTCGCCGGCCTCCTTGCGGGCCTTGAAGAGGGTATCGAGGACCGCCAGGGTGGTCTTGTGCTTGGGGTCGACGGCGGCCAGGGCGTTGGCGGTCAGGGCGACGGTGTAGTTGTCCTTCATGTCGTCGAGGTGTGCCCGCAGGTAATCGACGCCCTTGCCGAGCGGGGGCCCCTTGTACTCCGTCGAGGCCAGCGCCCAGGTGATGTAAGCGGTGACGCGGAAGACGTCGTCGGTGAACTTGTCGATGGCGCCCTCGCGGATGCCGCGCTTGGTCGGCTTCCACGAGCCGTCCTTCTCCTGGAGCTTCCCCAGCCACGCCTGCGTGCGGGTGATGATGGCCGGGTCCACCTCGTGGACCTTGCTCATGTCGTAGAACTCCATCAGCCCGTAAGCGGTGAGGATGCGGTGCGCGGGCGCCCGGCCGAACCACTCGAAGCCCCCGCCTTTGACCTCGTACGCCACCAGCCTCTGGTACCCGGCGTTGATGAAGCCCTCGGCCTTCATCTGGACCTCGGGGGTGATCTTGCCGGTGGCCTTCATGTAGTCGAGGACCAGGATGTCGGGGTAGGTGACGCTGGAGGTCTGCTCGAAGCAGCCGAAGGGCATCCGCAGCATCTTGTCGAGGCCCTCGACGACCTGGGAGAGCATGCCCGGGTAGACCTTCACGAAGATCTTGCTGGCGCCGTCGATGGCCTGCTCGGGGATGGTGATGTCGTGGGCGATGTTCCCTTTCAGCCGGCCGCTGTGGCTGACGAGGTGCTCCTTGCCGTCGGGGACGATCTCGACGGAGCGGGCGACGGCGTCGGACTTCTTGGCGCCGCGGGCGGTGACGGTGAACTTCTGGAAGCCGACCTTTCGGGCGGCGATGGGGAAGTACACGGCCCGGACCTCGTTCGGGCCGAGGTGGACGGTCTTTTCGGCCTCGCCGAGCAGCTCGAACCACTCCTCCCTCTGGACGGTCAGCCGGACGGGCTGGTCGGTCTTGAGGTAGTTGTACACGGCGACGGGGACGTGGACCTGGTCGTTCTGGGTGAGGGCGACGGGGAAGTCGACGTCCACGAAGAAGTCCTGGAAGACCCTGATGCCGCCGGTGGTCGAGCCGAGCTGGCCCGCCGCCGAGGAGGCCATGCACGTCAGCCGCCAGGTGGTGATGGAGTCGGCCAGGGGGATATTCAGCAGCGCCCGCCCGCGGCGGTCGGTGATGACGGCGGGAGCGAAGTACAGCGTCTCCGGGAAGTACTGCCGGATGCGGATGGGCTCGGCGGCCGCGGAAGCGCCGGGACCCGGCGCGGCGGCTGTTACG
>CAZNSB010000595.1:0-3348 GCA_964575155.1 uncultured Planctomycetaceae bacterium
TCGCTGATCATGTTCAAGATGCCCAGCCGCGCGGGGCCGCCGGGCTTCTCGGGCAGGTCGAACAGCTCCGGCATGGCCAGGCGCATGGCGTCGCTGTGGGTGGAGGTGGCGATGTTCGGCACCAGCGTCACGCCGCGGGCGTCGGCGAAGGCCACCAGGCCCTTCAGATCCTTCAGGGCAAATACGGGGGGTTTCTCGCCGCCGGCCCAGGCCCAGGGCTTCTTGGTGTCGAAGTCGGCCCAGCGGAAGCACGCCCCGCTGGCGGGCCCGTAGTCCTCGACGGTGCTGCCCTCTTTCCAGGTCTGTCCGACGGTGTAGACCTGGAAGCGGCGGAGCTGGTCGCCGCCCTCGCGGCGCATGTACAGCGTGGCCTTCTTGACTTCGCGTCCGGCCGCCGGGGAGGCGTCGAAGCGGATCACCGCGACCTCCTGGCAGGTCTTCAGCTTGAAGTGCAGGGCCGCGCCCATGCTGTTGAGCTGCTCGGCCCCCACGGCCGACAGCCAGACGTCGGCGGTGGCCTTGAGCACCACCTCGTTGGGCTTCCTTGCCTTCGGCGCGAAGTGCATGATCTCCGGGGCCACCTCGCGGGTGACGCCGTCGGGGGTCTTGGGGACGGTCACGCCGGCGAGCGTGCCGAAGTGGAACGGGTCGTGGAAGCCCCCCGGGCCGATCTCCGACCACGAGAACTCCGTGGTCGCCTGCTCGCCCTTCCGCCGCTGCCGGTAGCGGGTCACGTTCAGCCGCCAGGTCAGGTCCTTGCCGACGAAGGCGTTCAGGTCCTTCAGGGGGACGGCCAGGGTCACCGACCAGCTCCGCCCTTCGGCGACGGCGGCCTTGACCTGCACGTCGGCGTTGTAGGCGGGGTCTCTCTTTCCCTTCCGCACCCGCTGGTCGAAGACCGCCCCCCTCGAGTTGACGATGAACTGGTAGTATTCCGCCCAGGCGTCCGGGGCGACGTACACCTCCACGCAGTCGTCGTCCCAGACGGGCCCGTCGCGCTTCGTCTGCCGGGCGACGATGCCGTCGGTCTGGTCCTCCTTGCAGAGCACGCCCAGGTAGAGGTTCCTCGCGTCCATCAGCACGCGGACCTTGGTGCGGCGGAGGGCGTCCTCGCCCGGGCCCTTCGGATCGCCCAGGACCAGCAGCGCCCCCTGCGCCCACAGGGGGTCGGTCATCTCGCCGTCCACGGCCGGGCCCTTCTTGACCATCACCGCCCGCCCCCGCCCGCGCTTCGCGGGCTCCGGCTCGGGCGTGCGGACCGCCCGCCCGGGACGCTTCGGAAGCGACAGCCCCACCACCCGCCCGAACCGCCCCGGGGTGTGGAACTGGTCGGTGCCCAGGTGGGCCCACGAATGCTCCCGGTACGCCTGGCCGCCGTGGGCGTGCTGCGTGCGGGTGACGTTCAGCCGCCACGGAAGCTCCTTGCCGGCGGCGGCCCCCAGATCGGCCAGCGGGATCGCCAGCGTCACCGTCCAGCCGGTGCCCTGGCGGATCGACGCCTTCGCCCGCACCGCCAGGTCGCGCCCGCCGTCCTTCGCGAACGCCCCGCAGAACTCGTCCGCCACCACGCCCCGGGCGTTGACGGCCAGGTGCCAGTAGCCCTCGTCGAGGTCGGGAGTCAGGAAGACCTCGACGCAGTCGTCCTTCCAGATCGCCCCGTCGCGCCGGTCCACGTCGGCCTTGACGTCGCCGGCCTGGACGGCCACACCGATGTAGACGTTCTCGGCGTCGAAGAGCACGCGCCCCGTCGTCCCGCTGTCGGGATCGGGCTTGGGCTTGGCCGGCGGGCCGAAGACCAGCTCGGCGCCCTTTTTCCAGAGCGGGTCGGCCATCGTGCCGTCGACCTTCGGCCCGCGCTGGAGAACCACCGCCGGCAGGCGCCCGCGGACGCCCTCGGCGGCAAGTGCCGGAACCGATACCAGCAGAACCATCCCGCAAACAGCCATCCCGCGACGCATCGCGTGTCTCCTACAAGGGGATCGGAATACCCGAACCACCGCTGTAAACCCCTCCCGGGGCGCTTCGTGCTGCGCGAAAGTCGCAAGCCCCGGCGCGGCCCCCTCACCCGCCGCGGCGATGGCGGGGCATGATGGGGTAGCTCACCCCGCCGGCGGGGAAGACGATCACCCGCTTGGGCCCGGGGGGCAGCTCCGCCTCGACGGCGGCGAAGGCCTCCTCCGGCTGCGACCAGACCGGCAGGCCCACCATCTTCGACTCCGCCTGCGCCAGGGCCGGCGAAACCATCCCCACCATGTTCCGCTGGAGGACCTGAAGCGCCAGCCGGGCGAAAAACGCCCCGTCCGCAGACAACGACGGCGCCAGCCGGATCATCAGCGGCGACAGCGCCTCCGCCCCCACCAGCCGGACCGCCCGGCGGATCCACTTCGGCCCGATCGGCAGCGAGAGCGTCGGCATGTTCACGCCCCCCTGGCAGCGCGTCAGGCAGATCAGCGCGCCGTTCTCCCGCGCCGCCCAGCAGGTGTTGGCGATGGCCTTGAAGCTCTGCCACAGGTCGAAGTCCCGCGGCCAGGCGCTGGCGAGGACCACGTCGGCGGGGGCCTCTGCCAGGATGCCGTACCGGTGGGCGCATTTCTTGGCCAGCATCCGCTGGCAGGCGGACACGTCGCCGGCGGCGATGGACGCGGGCTCGTCGGCGGGATCGAGAACGTACTGCACCCCGAACGACATGCCGCCGGCCTCGTCCACCATCGCCCCGGCCGCGTCGATCAGCCGGCGCATCCGGTTGCCCGAGTGGTCCTGCCCGACCTGCTGTCTCGCCCGCTGCGGGAGACCCGCCAGGTGAAGCTGCCGGATCGTCTCCAGGTGCGAGCACCCGGGAACCACCAGCTTGTATCCCCCCCCGAAACCCGCCTGAAGGTGCGGGCTGACTGAGGTGACCAGGATTCGCAGGTCGGCCTCGGCCACGCCGCGGTCGACGGTCACGTCCAGCCGCTTCGCCCCGTCGTGCACGCTGCCGACGCGAACGCACCGGCTCCGGTCGCGCCACGGGTTGCAGCGCCACCGGACCGTCGAGGCCAGTTCGCCCCCGATCTTTTCGGCGGCCTGGTCGGGCGACAGCGGCGGGTGCATGCCCCCCGCGAAGAGGATCTCCACGTTCTCGGCCGGAACCTTCGCGTGCGCCAGCTCGCGGAAGATCGTCTCCAGGATCGCCCCAAGCGGGCTGTGACGCGTGTTGTCCTCCAGGACCACCACGATCCGCCCGCCCCGCCGCGCCGCCAGAAGCTTCGCCAGCGGCTGGGTGCCCTCCGGGCGGTCCAGCGCCCCCGCCAGGTGCTCCGGCCAGTCCGACCCCGCCGGCGGGCCCGTCGGAGACGCCACCTGCTGGAC
>CAZNSB010000596.1:0-3347 GCA_964575155.1 uncultured Planctomycetaceae bacterium
GGCTTCTCGGGGGCGTTGAGGGGTCTGTACTCGGGGACCAGGGCCCGCAGGGCGGAGATGATCCGCTCCCGGTCGGTGGAATTGGCCAGGCCCTCCAGCTCCGCCAGCGCCCGCTGAAGGGTGTCCCAGTCGATGGGGCGGTGGTTCCAGATCTTGACCTTCGGGTGCGTCGTCGGGACGATGTCCTCTCCCTTCGTGCGAAGCTCCTCGAAGAGCTTCTCCCCCGGGCGAATGCCGGTGAAGACGATGTCAATGTCCTCGCCCACCCGCAGCCCGCTCAGCGTGATCATGTCCCGTGCCAGGTCCGCGATCTTGACCGGCTCGCCCATGTCCAGGAGGAAGATCTGTCCGCCCTCGCCCGTCGCCGCCGCCTGGAGGACCAACTGGGAGGCCTCGGGAATCGTCATGAAGTACCGCGTCATCTCCGGGTGGGTCACGGTCACCGGCCCGCCCGCCTGAATCTGCCGCTCGAACGTCGGCACCACCGAGCCGGCCGATCCCAGCACGTTCCCGAACCGCACGCTCTTGAACTGGGTCCGGCAGCCTTCCTTGCCGTTGAGGGCCTGGGTGTACATCTCCGCCACCCGCTTCGTGCTGCCCATGATCGAGGAGGGGTTCACCGCCTTGTCCGTGGAGATCTGCACGAACTCCGCCACCCCGTACTCGCACGCGGCGTCGGCCACGATCTTCGTCCCGAAGATGTTGTTCTTCACCGCCTCGCACGGGTTCAGCTCCATCAGCGGAACGTGCTTGTGAGCGGCGGCGTGGATCACGACCTCCGGGCGCTCGGACCGGAAGACCTCCATGACCCTCGGCCGGTCGTAGATGTCGCAGATCACCGGGATGATCCGAAGATGCGGGAAGCGCCGCCGCAGCTCGTTGGTGATCTCGAAAAGGCTGTTCTCGGCCTGTTCCACCAGGACCAGCCGCTCCGGGCCGAACACGCACACCTGCCGGCACATCTCCGATCCGATGCTGCCCCCCGCCCCGGTGATCAGCACCCGCCGGCCGTTCAGAAAACGCGCCACCGCCTCGCTGTTCAGCTCCACCGCCTCCCGGCCGAGGAGGTCCTCGATCTGCACCTTCCGAATCTGGCTGGCGGTCACCCGCCCGTCGATCAGGTCGCCCATCGACGGCAGGGTCTGGAAGTGGAGCTTGGTGCCCCGGCACTTCTCGATGATCGCGCGGAGCTGCTTCTGCGTCGCCGAGGGCACGGCGATCAGGATCTCGTCGATCCGCTCGTCCCGGCAAATCTCCTTCAGATCGTCCGTCCCGCCGAGCACCGGGATGCCGTGAATGAAAACCCCCTTCTTCATCGGGTCGTCGTCCACCAGCCCGATCACCCGGTACCGCTCCACCCGCATCCGGTGGATCTCCCGAAGCAGCGTCTCGGCGGCGTTGCCCGCCCCCACCACCAGCACCCGGCGCACCCCCTCCGTCGAGATCGGGCGCAGCTCCTCGTGGTACAGCCTCACCCCCAGCCGCGCCGTCCCCACCAGGAACACCGTCGCCATGAAGTCCAGCACCAGCACGCCGTTGCTGTGCACGAACAGCGGCTGCTTGGCCAGCCACTGCGGCACGTACACGAACACCAGCACCGTCACGTACGCCACCATCAGGAACAGCCAGCTGCCCAGCAGGATGTTCGCCAGGTCCCGGATGCCGGCGTGCTGCCACCACCCCCGGAACAGCTTCAGCCAGCCGAAGGCAATCGTCTTGCCCACCAGGAAGAACGGAAGCTGAGGGAGGTAGTTCCTTGTGAACCACCCCCCCAGGTCGGCATGACGGTACGCCGCCTCGAACCACACCAGGTACGCCAGCAGCAACGCCAGGGCGAACAGGACGTTGTGCACCACCAGGTTAAAGGTGAACCGATGGCGGAGGATGAAGTCCCCCCAACCCGCCCAGACCCCCGTATCTTGCGGCGGAACGTCCGCTGGTCCTGGATTCCTCGGGGCCATGATTCAACCGAAAAAAAAACGCCTCGGCTACGGAGTCTGCTCACCCTATCGGGCCGGCGAAAGACCACCTTTAGCTCTCGCTGGCTGAGATACTTGGGCCGAATTGCCCGCGCGGCCCCGCAGCCGGCAAATACCTTCAGGGGGCCCCTTCCTTTGGCGTTGGCTTGGCCTTCACCGGTGCCAGCGGCCGGTCGGGGGGAACGTCCCCGGGCCGGGGCCTCGCCCCGCCGGCTGGCGGCTTCGCCGCACCCGCCGGGCGGGTCGTCGGCTCCCGAACCTTCGAGGGGGCCAGATACCCCGGACGCGTCGTCGCCGCCAAATCGCCCGCGGCCCTGCCGGCCGCCAGCATGCCCTCCCAGAACGTCTCCACCGCCTTCGCCGTCTCTTTCTGCTTGTATCGCCAGCTCAGCTTGTAGGCCTGCCGCAGCGCCGCCGCCGCCTCGCCATCCGCCCCGTCGAAGTACCGGAAGTACGCCAGCAACAGCCTCCCGTCCGCGTCGTCGGTCCACTCCAGCACCCGCTTCTCCAACGCCGCCAGGTGGTTGTCGAAATCCTCCGCCTTGCCGTAGAAACCCCGGACCTGGAGCTGCACCAGCGGCAGCTCCGGAAGATACTTCAACGCCTGCCGCAGGTGCTGCGCCGCGGAATAGTACTGCCCCGCCGCGAAGTACGCGTGAACCAGGCTCAGGTGCGTCTCCGGGATGCTCCGGCCGACCGTCAACGCCACCTCGAAGGCCCCCAGCGCCTTGAGGTAACGCTCCACGCGGAAGGCCTTGTCCCCCTTGGCCATGTGCTCCTGGAACCGCCCGGGCTCCGTGGGCACGAACGTGGTGATCGCCTTGTCCTCCAGCATCAGCAACTGAGAGGTGTGCCCCACCGTCTGCAGGTACAGCGCCAGCCCGCCCATCGCCTTCGGGTCCATCTGATCGTACACGCTGGCAATCAAGCCGGTCGCCGGGCGAACGTTCGCCTGCGGGGTCCGGTAGGAGTGCCCCGTGGGCGTCTTCAACTGACCCAGCCCGCTCAGCCCTGTGATGCCACCTGTGCCGCGGCTTCGCTTCAGATCAAAACTGCCCGGCTGGCTGATGCTGCTCCGCAGCAGCCCGCTGCCGCCGTACGGGCTGGACCTCTCCAGCCCCCCGAGACCGGCCGACTGAGTGGTGAAATCTCCCCCGATCCGCGCCAGCCCCTGAAGCCGGGGCGCAAGCCACTGATACCGCGTCCGCGCCTGGCCCCAGGACACCCCCGGCCCAAACGCCAGCGCCACCAGCGCGACCCGGATTGTCCTGCCCACCCCTGTCATCTTCAAGCTTCCATCCACATCCCAATTATACGGTGACGCGGGCCTTCGTCCATGGTGATTTCCGAAAAGCCCCTACGGACGTG
>CAZNSB010000597.1:0-3346 GCA_964575155.1 uncultured Planctomycetaceae bacterium
GGGAGAAAAAGGAGGCGTGCCTTGAGGCGGTGGGGGGTCCGTTCCCGGGGACTGGCCAGGGAGACGCTCACCGACAACCGTCACGGACAGCCGTCTTCGATGCGCCGCTATCCTGATTGGGCCCCCGCGGCCGCGACAGAAATCATGCACGGTCCGGCAAAGGACGTTCCGCTTGCGGTGCGAATGGGTGTCTCCGGCGGCACGCCTGTGGGTCTTCGTTCCGCATTCGGCATTCCGCGTTCCGCATTGGAAGTGACGGGCACCAGGGAGAACACCCTCGGGGCAACCGCCGGCTGCGCGAGGGGGTTATGGGTGTCCCCGGAATTCGCGCCACGTTGCTTCCGCAGCACGAAGGCCCGGAATCTAGGGTGCCTTGGGTGCCGGAACCCGCCTGGTCAGAAAACGGGTCCGAATTAGCCCCAGCACGCCTCCTCCAAACATGGGAAGGATAGCCAGGAACGCAAACCATGCGACGTAAACGAGCCAGTGGGCCATGAACACTTCAGCCACGCCTTCCCACCGGTTCTCGAAGGTAATGCCCGCAGAAGTGCCAAGCGCCTCGACGCCGCCGCTGGAAGTAAGGAGGTAGACGAATAGGATCGCTGCACCGGCCAGCCAACTCACCCAAAGGAGAATGCCGTTGCGGGCACTCACCAGAACCGTCGAAAGCACACTGCCATGATAGGGCGGACGATACATAGACGCGAAGAACCCACCCATGATAAGAAAGAAGAATATCGCCGGAATATGCCGAACCGGCGTTTGGGGGACGAAAAGAGAGGCCAGCCAGACCAGACTATGCGCTCCGGACCACTGAAGGAAGTCCGGCCTCGCACTGCCCGCCACTGACCCTTCTTCTGCCTCTCCACGCCCCGTGGTACTGGCAGTTTCCATTTCTTCTAAGGTGGCAACAGCTTCGTCGTATGTGGGAAAGAACGCGTGAACGAAGAGCAACTGCAGCACCAGAATAAACAAGCCCGAGTACAAGGCAAAGTGCCGGACCGAAACGCCGTTTTCCTGTTCCTCTTGTACATCACGGTTACTACTGCCATTCTCGTGTTCTGCCTGTGGCGAATCGCCAGCCGCCAGCGGAATCTCTTCACCTTCTCGCCCGGTCATGGCTACCCCCTTTTCTATCGAGCCCTCCTCTTTCAATCGCGAATTCCCGGATAGGCCGACGTCCGGGTATCGATGGCTAAGCCACGGTAAGTATACAGCCTCAGAGAGGGCCCGCAAGCAAGTCTCCTCCCTCGGTGCGCCTGCCTTCTCGCGTTGCGTGCGGTTCTTGTGGGAGTTCGGGGGGAGTTCGGAGTTCGGGGGACGGAGGTCCGGGCCTGGCCGGCGGCGCTGGCGACTTGCTTCATCTGGACGAGCGCGTTGAACCAGTCGCCTGCCGCCCGGACCCTGCCCGGCGCGAGCGTTCCTGCAGCCAACACCACGCACGCCATCGCAGCCGCTCTGGCCCTCATGTGCGGCCCTCTTCAGGCTTGACGGGTTCACCTTTCATCCGTAGCAGTGTAAGGCGCAGCCGCCGGTTTACAAGCCCTCGCGGAAGCGGCGTTCCGTCACCTGCCGCCCATTGTCGACCGCGGAAACGATGAAACGGCGGACGACCCGTACCGAACGGGCACCATACGCACCTGGCGCTGCACTTTCAGGCCGCCTCCCGCCGCACGTTTGCTCCGCCGTTTACCGTGCAAGAGGGATTTCGCCCCACGTGTCGAGCCTGCAAGTGGGCTGTCGGGGGGACGCTGGCCGCCTCGCCGCGCGCTGGCTGCACGGTGGCGGCGCTCAGGGCAGACCAACCCCGGGCCCGGTCCGTCTTGAGGGACGCCACAGGGGGCGGCGGGGACACTTGATTCTGGAGGGCGCAACGACGATCATCGTCGAAAGGGCTGGCCAAGGGGGTCGGCCAGGAATCCGATGGGGAGTCTCGGATGGGGGTTCGGGCAACTCGCGGGGAAGCAGGCAGGGGCATCTGCATGATGCGGGTGCTCTGGATCCTCCTCTCGGCGGCTGTTTTCGCACAGGCTGGCGAGGCCGAGCGGACGGCGGCGCAACTTGAAGAGCACTTCGCCGCGAAGTTCATCGCGGCTCGCAGGAAGGGCTACCTCCCGCGCCCCTGCGGCTTCGATATGGATCGAAACGGCGTCATCGGCGAGGCCGCGGATCGCCTGGTCGGCGACGGGAAGACCCGGGACCCCGACGGCGATGGCGTGAACGAGGACATCCTGTACGTCGACGCGGATGCGGGGAGCGACGAGGCCGGCGACGGCTCACCGGGCAAACCGCTCAAGACGATCCAGAAGGCGCTCGACCTGGCCGATGGCCCGGAGGACGGGGCAGAGGACATCGTCTGCATCTCGGGCACGTTCCACGAGACCCTGGTGATGCGAAAGGGCGGCGTGCCCGGCCACTACGTCCGCGACGGTTTCCAGTTCCCCAAGAACCCGACCATGATCATCGGGTGGGACAAGGACGGTGATGGGGCGTATCCGCCCTACGACCGGGACGACACCGCCGTGCTCGACGGAGAGCGAACCCTCGCCTGGGCGGTCGCGAACGAGCACAAACTCAGCCACATCGAGATCGCCCATCTGACGATCAGAAACTACGGCTACAAGGAGAAGAACGGCGGAGCGCTGAGGCTCTTCCGATGGGGCAACGGATCCCAGAGCCACGTCTACATCCATGATGTGGAGATGCACGCGATCAACAAGGCGGAGAAGGACGCATCCGGGAAGATCGTCATCAACTTCTGGGGCGGGCCCATGACCGACGTGGCGGTCGTCAACAACCTCGTGGACGAGTACGCCTCCTACTTCTGCCGTGGCTCGCCGCCCGACGGGGCAGGCCGCTTCCGCTTCCGGAACAACACGCTGAGGATGTACGGCATCCGCGGCGGCGGCTTCGTCACGGGGTGGAAACTGTGGGGGCACCATCGCAAGGTCGAGATCCTCGACAACGTGCTCGACTGCAATGCCGCCGCCTGGCGGCCGCTCGGCCACGTGAGCGGCGTCGGCGTGTGCCAGGGGACCCAGGACTGGATGATCCGCGGCAACGTCTTCCTCGACCTGGGCGTCACCCTTCAGCCGTTCGCGAAAGGCTATCCCTTCGAGCGCAGGCTGGACAACATCGCGATCGAGAGGAACATCTTCTTCGCGAAGGGATCGTCCATCTTCTGTGCCGCGGCCTGGTAGAATGCGACGCCTTTCTTCTCCATCTCCACGGCCACGCCGAGAGCCTCGGACACCTTGGCTTGATCAGACATCTTGCGCCTCCTCAAATAAGCCCGGCCCATGGGGCGAGGGGAATCACGCCATCCAGAAATTCTTTTCTTCCGGAA
>CAZNSB010000598.1:0-2509 GCA_964575155.1 uncultured Planctomycetaceae bacterium
GCCTCAGGGCGGCCTTCATCGCCGAGGGCTTGAGGAGGGAGAGGATCGTCCCGCCGATGGCCACCAGGATCGCCGGCAGCACCATCAGCAGCGCCTGGAGCGGCGCGACCACCACCGGGATGACCGCCACGTTCGCCACGTCCATACCCATCGCACCTGCCGTCCCGCGTCGTGTCTGCTCGGCGCCATGGCGGCCGGCGTCTGCCGCCATGCCGACCCGGGTGGCTTCCCCGCATGGCGGGAAACAGCGCCCGCCATGCCACCTGCCCGCTACTTCTTCGGGGGGGGCTTCTTCTCGGGCGCGCCGATGACCCACGGCTTGGCGCCGTCGGCGACGGCGACCTTGTCGGCCCGCGGGGGCTTGCCCGGCAGGCGGTAGCGGATGGTGCACTTGCCGGGGTACCGGGCGGTGACGTAGGTCTCGGGGGCGTGGGCGGCGACCGGCAGCGTGCCCGTGCACACCGGGAACTTCTCCCCCATCCAGCAGCTCGCCGTCACCGGGCCCGTCACCCCCTTCGGCAGCCGCAGCCGAAGCGCCGGCATGTCCATCTGCTCGTTGAAGTAGCAGCGCACCTCCCCGTTCGTCAGCGCCACCGCCAGGTCCAGCGAGCCGTCCCCGTTGAAGTCGCCCGCCACGACCGCCCGCTGCCCGATGCGGGGCTGGCCGGGCTCGACCTCGGTGCCCGGCAGGCGGACCTCGCCCTCCTCCCCGAAGGCCCGGAAGCCCCGGTTCCAGTGGTACAGGATGTCGCTGCCGGCGTACACCAGGCAGAGGTCCTGCCGACCGTCGTGGTTCAGGTCCATCGCCTTCACGTCCGTCGCACCCGCAGGGCACTTGTAGCTCATCGACCCGCTGTACCGGAACACCTCCTTGAAGTTCGCCTTCCCGTCGTTCTCCCAGAGGGAGTTCCTCTCCGGCCCGACCAGGAAGATGTCCAGCGACCCGTTCTCATCGTAGTCGCCGACGGCGACCAGGGCCGCCCCGCTCCCGCTGGCCACGGGCGAGCGGACCGGCTTGGCGAACCCTCCGGGTTTGCCCTTCCAGAGGACGGCTGCGCTCTCTGCGGGCTGGAGGACGTCGACGTACCCGTCGCCGTCGAGGTCGGCGACGACGCAGGGGGAGGCCTGCCCGAAGTGCTCCTCCATGCCGCCGGGCATATCGATCTTCTTCCATTTCTTCGCGGTCTCCGCCACCAGCAGCAGGGGGGAGGCGTGCGTGCTGACGAGCACGCCGGCCCGGCCGTCGGTCGAGCAGGCCGCCAGCGCCAGGCAGCCGGCGTCGAGCTTCCTGGCCAGCGGCGGGCAGGGGGTGAACTTTCCGCCCTTGACCAGGCGGGCGGAGAGGGCCGTCCCGTCCCAGGTGAGAAGGTCGGCCTGCCCGTCGCCGTCGAGGTCCATCCAGACGAACCGGCGGCTCTTGGTGTCGACCTTGGCGGCGGCGGTGACGTCCTCGAAGCTCTCGGCGTCCTTCTTGGCCCGGTACAGCCGGTCGCCGGCGCTGGAGGCGACGAACAGGTGCCGCAGGGACTTCTTGCCCTGGGCGATCTCGACGGCGGCCAGACCGCCGATCTTGCCGGCGACCTTCCCGAGCTTGGTGTTCTCCATCCAGCGGACGCCGGCGGTGACCGGCACGTCGGAGTCGGGGTCCTCCGCGATGTAGGTGGACATGCGGATGAGCATGTCCGTGCCCCCGGCGTAGGTCCCGCTCATGTGGGCCGCGTACCCGAGGACGTGCCACCGGTCCTTCTTGCCCGCCTTCACGTCCAGCCACAACCCGTTCACGTGCGCGTACGCCCGCTTCTCCTCGTTCAGCGTGCCCGAGTAGAGGACGACGGGCCCGGTGCGGTTGGCCCTCAGGGCCTCCTCGATGTCCTTGGCGTGGTCCTTGTGGCATTGGGCCAGGCTGATCACCTGCACGGCGGCGGACTTGCCCTTGATCTGCCTGGCGACCGAGAGCTTCCACTCGGCCGCCCCTTCGCCGGGCGCCAGCGTCCCGGCGAAGATCACGTCCGCCTGCTCCACCAGGTGCTTGGGGGTGAAATTGGGGTTGATGATGCCCCAGCTCACGCCGCAGGAAACGCCCACCACGACGAACAGCCCGATGACTCGATTCATGGTCGTCATCACCTTCTCCTGTGCCGCTGCCGGCAGGGCTCCTCCCTCACCCGCCCCCCGCAGCCGGACGAAACCTTAATCATGTCGCCAGCGCCCCCGGCGCAACAACCGACAACAGCCGCAAGCCAAGAGCCGAGGCACGATTTTCCTTGAGGCGGCAGTGCCCTGCTCCAGGCAGGCACCCGCCGCTTGCCGGGCCTGAGCCGCTGTGTGGGGACCTTCGCTTCTTAAACCTATCTGAGGGCGGAACATGTCGGGGGATCGCAAAAAATTGCCCGCGGGCCCGCCCGAAGCCGCTCGCGTCAGGGCTTCTTGTAGAGCTTGGGATCGGCCCAGTTGGCGTAGCCGATGCTCCGGGCCAGGTCGAGACTAGCAGTGGCCCGGGTAACCAGCT
>CAZNSB010000598.1:2519-3338 GCA_964575155.1 uncultured Planctomycetaceae bacterium
AGCCTGAGCTGCCTGGCCGCCCGCGGGATCTTCGCCACCAGCAGCCTGGCCGAGTCGGTGGCCTTCATCAGCCCGCTCTGAACCACGATCCTGCCGTCCACGTAGATTTCGAAGCTCAGCCGGAACGTCCCGTGGCCCCGGCCGGCGCTCGAGTTGCGGGCGACCATGGCGTTCCACCCGACCTCTGCCGAGAAGGCGGTGAAGCCCTTTCCCTCGATCTTGTAGACGGTCTCATGCGGCGGCAGGACCCACAGGGCCACGGGGTAGGCCTTCCTGCCGATGACCAGCGGCTGGTGCCCGTGCCAGACGTTCAGCGTCTTGCCAAAGGTCGGGGCGCGGTATTTCTGGTTGGCGCGGAACCAGTTCGTGCTGGCGTGGCGGGCGAGCAACTGCCCGCTGACGTCGCCGAGGGGCACGCCCCTGCCCCCGGGCAGGGCGTCGGGGCGGCGGTATGGCAGGATCACGTGCGTGGGGAAGGCAAACTCGTCGCGGACCTTCCCGCCCGGCACGGTCAGCGTCAGCGTCGGCTCGTGCCGGGCGGCCGAGCTGTCCGGCGGGGCCGCGACGACCTTCACGAAGATCGATTCGCCCGGGCTCAGCTCGCCGGCCGGCGGCTCGGCCTTCAGCCAGCCGGCCGACGTGGTGATGCTCCACGGCTGCGCCTGCCCGGTGCGGTTGACCAGCAGGTAGTCCCGCGATTCGCCCCGGCCCACCTCGACGTCGAAGGCGGCGGTCTTGACGATCAGCTCCACGGGCTTGACGATGCGGGCGGTGATGGCGACGGGATAGGCCCGCCCCGCGTCCACGTCGGTGACCGTC
>CAZNSB010000599.1:0-3334 GCA_964575155.1 uncultured Planctomycetaceae bacterium
CCGATGGCGTGCCCGGTGCCGGAGTCGGGCACGCCGGCCACCAGGTCTACCTCGATGTCGACATGGCGGGCCAGCGCCGCCCCGCAGCGGTTCCGCACCGCTTCGGTGTTGATGCCCTCGTAGCTCGACGCCGGGTATCCGTAGTAGACCCACAAGAACGCGCAGATCTGCATTCGCTCGCCCGGCGGGCGTTCTTGCTCGTACCCCTCGGCCGTCGCCAGGATGATCTCTCCGGGGCCCAGGTAGGACTTCACCGCGTACCCGAGGTTCGGCAGCGCGCAGGTCTCCATCGTGACGGCGATCGCGCCGTCCTTGGCGCCGACGATCACCGGCGTGCGCCCCAGGCGGTCCCGCGCGGCGTACAGTCCCCGCTCCGTCAGCAGCAGCAGCGAGCAGGAGCCGTCCACCGCCCCCAGCGCCCGGGCGATCCCGTCCTCGAAAGTCGCCTCCTGGTTGATCAGCGTGGCGATCAGCTCGGTGGGGTTGATCTCCCCGCCGCTCATCTCGGAGAAGTGGGTCGCGCGCTTGTCAAAGGCCTCCCGGGCGAGCCGCTCGGCGTTGTTGACCTTCCCGACGGTGACGATGGCATAGAGACCCAGGTGCGAACCGATGATCAGCGGCTGGTCCTCATGATCGCTGATCACGCCGATGCCCTTGGTGCCGTGCATCTTCCCGATGTCGTCCTCGAACTTGGAGCGGAACTGGGCGTTCTCGATGTTGTGGATGAAGCGGGTGATGCCGCCGGCGTTCATCACCGCCATCCCGCCCCGCTTCGTGCCCAGATGGGAATGGTAGTCCGTCCCGTAAAAGACGTCGCTCACGCAATCCTTCTTGGCAACCACGCCGAAGAAACCGCCCATCGTCAGCATCCTTTCAGACTGTGCGCGCCTTTTCCCTGGGCCCGTGCCCCGCCCGAACGGCAGCTCCCGCTGCCCCCGGGGAAAGTGGCGCGGGCGCCCGGCATCGAGGTCTTGGAGCTGTTGCGGGTTGGGGGCGGGCATTCGCGCCCGGCAGGCCGGCAAGGACCGAGCAACACGCTCGGCGCGTCCGTTGCGCCACGACTGTCACCTCCATCACAGATGCAGGAGTTCGGCCGACGCCCGACAACGCGGACAGTCTACCCGACCTCCCGGGGGATGCAAGCCCGTGGGGCGAATTCAGATCGGCTGCGGCGGGCGGCCTTTGACCCTTCGCTGGAGGAGAAGGATGATGATTCCCATGAGCACGGTGAGCGGGCCCTCGCCCCAGGTCCACCACCAGGGCAGCGCCAGCAGCAGATCCAGAACGAAGACCCCCGCGCCGCCCAGGAGGCAGACCACGGCGACGTACGCGATCACCGCGGCGTGGCGGCGCACGTCGGACGACGCCAGCAGCAGCAGCCCGCCCAGTATGGCGTAGAACGCCGAGACCGACCGGGCTAGGTATTCGACCACGGGCCCGGCCGGCATCGCCCCCAGCCCCAGCCTTTCGTGACACGCCGCCATCCACGAAAGCGGCATGAAGACCGCGAAGATCGCCAACCCCGTCGCCGCGCCGAACAGCCGCAGCAGGAGCTTCAGGATTCGCTCGGAACCGTTCATTTCCGCCGTGGATTCGTTGAACCCGTGCCCCGCGCCTTGCACACCAGCCGCAGCCCGATGCCCGCGTGGACGATCTCCGGGGGCCAGCCGATGCGGTGGGCCGCGTTGATCTCCGGGGCCGAGCAGAATTCGTAGTTGCTGCGAACGGTGCGGTACAGCCCCTCGGGCGGGCCGGTTGGGTCGGTGGCCGCCAGCTCGGAGTACCGGCCGAAGAAGTCCCGGCACCATTCGAAGACGCCGTCGTGCATGTGGAGCAGGCCGAAGAGGTTCTCCCCGACGCGGTCGTCGAGCGCCAGCATGACGATGCCCTTGGTCAGCGGGCGGTTGCCGTAGGCGTGCTGCCCGGTCGTTCCCGCCCGGCAGGCGTACTCCCACTGGGCCTCCGTCGGCAAACCGAATTCGTCGGGAGCGCACATCGCCGAGAGCCTCCGGCAGAAGGCGAGGGCCTGGAAATAGGTAACGGACTCGACGGGCCTGTGCGGCTGCTTGAGCCGGCTGGGGTTGTATCCCATCACCGCGCGGAACTGCCGCTGGGTGACCTCGTCGCGCATGATCCAGAAGGGGCGGGTGAGGGTCACCTTGCGGACGGGAGAGTAGCTGTGCCCCGCCTCGCACGCCATCGGCATGCCCACGCCGGGGCGGCGGCAGCCCTGGATGAACGTCCCCGCCGGGACCCGCACGAACTCCATCTCCGCGCCGCCGGGCAGAGTGACGACCTTTCGCGGCAGCTTGACGCACTTGAGGCCGTTGTAGTAATCGTCCAGATGCGGGTCGTCGGCGCATCGCCGGGCAATCTCCTCCTCGATCGCATACGCCGCGCGCCAGGCGCGTTCGTCGGCGTCGTCGAGGTGCTCGCGGACGTAGGGGCAGAGCTGGAAGAGCGCCCTCGGGCCAATCGCCACAAGCGCCTCGGCGGCGCGGCTGCGGACGGCCTCGTCGGCACTGCTCAACTGGGAGAGGAGATGGTCGATGCGTTCGGAGGTGTCGTCAGCGGCGGCCGGGGCCCGGCCGGAACGGCCGGGCCGCCCCCATGTGGAGCACAGCCCGCACGCCAGCGCGAAGCACAGCAGCAGGACGATGCTGTGCAGCACCGTGCTTCCAGAATGGCCGAGTGCGTTCATTCTTTCGGCTCTTCTCCCGAAAGTGTACCGGCGAGTTCACGAAGATGAGTCCGGCGGCAGAGGGAGTTTGCCGCAGTTGTGGTAGATCGCCTCGATCTAGCGGTCGTCATTCCGAAAGCCGCAGTCCGGACAAACCACCCGCCCCGGCGTGTAAGCCAGGACCAACGGCAAATGCCGTATCTTCAAGTCCCGCCACAGCCTCCGAGGCCTGTTGCCCTTGGTTCGCCGCACCCTCCGCCCGCAACAACCGCACCGGGGGAGACGGCCTTCGATGGCCTCGATCTCGGCGATGAGGTGCCCGTGCTCCTCTCGAACCACTCCAACCCGATGGGCTTTCAAACCCAGCCATCTTCGAATACAATTCTCCAGACGCATCGGCCTCGTTCGCTCCTTCGTGCCTTTGGCTAACACAAGGGAACGACAAGTTTCCGATGCCTCAACTACTTATACCCCGCCCACAAGGCGGTACACTTTTCGGCGAAGAGCCAGAATTTGTTAACCGCCGCCCATTCGCCCATAGCCTTGAATTCTATTCGCCTAGCAGGAAGTTTCAATCTTTTTCCGCGTGTCCCCCTGTCGGTGTGCGACATCTTTTCCTGGCAGGAAAAGATGTCGCACACAGAGCGGGAGAAA